>JAQYVF010000185.1 GCA_030145625.1 Desulfocapsa sp.
ACGGGTGCGGAAGAAAGGAATCGTTACGAAGACAGAGAGAATAGCTAGAACTTGACTAAACCCTTGCAAGGAAAATGATCATTTTTTCCTTAATGGGGAGATATGTGCCTTGACAAGGGGCCTTTTAATGGGTGACCCCTCGTTTTCATCAATTAGCAGTACTTCAATGTGGCACCTTTTGTTTGTTATGTTTTTCTTGACATCCTAACAAAAACTATGCATGTTACAAATGTGGTATAAGCAAAACCATACTTCATAGCTATAGACCCTTACGAAACACTTGAATAACAACAGATTCTTATTACCTATAAATCCACTTTCGTGCATGTGGATACTATATAGTTCTGACTAGCATTTCCATTTTTGCATTTGCTATAAGAGAATGGTTAAGAAATCAACTGGTTAATTATGGTGGGTCTTAAAATGATATTTCCCAAACTTGAAATAAATGAGATAGCATAATTGCTCAATGCATATGGAAGTGAAATTTTTTTGTTCAATCTTACTAGACAGGGTTGGTTTATTATCAATAAATAAAATAAGGGGTCATTATGACAAGACAATTTCTAGTTATTTTACTGTTCGCATTATTGGTTTTTACAGGACATGCATCAGCCTATGAAAATGTTACTCCAGATGAGGCTTTCGGCATGGTTACAGATTCCGAGGGTGCAATCATTTTAGATGTACGTACACTATCGGAATGGATTTGGGTTGGTCATCCCGGTGAAAACGCAATTTTAGAGGGTTCTGAATTAGAAGGGTATGTGATAAATGTATCGTATAAGGTTCATCACGAGGGAACTAGCAAAGCTGATGAATTAATTGTGAACAATCACTTTGTCTATGATGTCGAGAAACTTATAGCTAAAGATGTTCGAATAATTACCATGTGTCGATCTGGTGCACGTTCTGAGGCAGCTGCAAGCGCTCTTGAGGCAGCTGGATTTCAGTTCGTATTTAATATGTCTACAGGTTTTGAAGGTAGCAAAGATATGTATGGTTACCGCACCGAAGACGGTTGGAAAGTGGATGATCTGCCATACAATTTTTCAAAGGATGGTGTTTATAAATATTAAAACCCAACCGATATCCCCCAACCCTGTCATTCCCCAAAATGGGGTTACTACTTTAGTAGCCCCATCCCAAGTTCCAGATACCCACATTCGTTGAAAACATAACTCCCCTAAACCGGCACAGGGCAGATTTGAAGAGCATCAGGAATAAGTTTAAATTTCAGCTGGCCTCAACTGATTAACCTTACCACTGGTATTCTCTCAACATCTTGCTTTGTCAGAACTAGTGCAAATTGGATATTGTTACCACTTTAGGTTGTCAGGATTTTGTGATATAATGCCATATTCAGTAAAGATAAAGCCAAACCTGCCGAAAGACAGGGACGGAAAGCCACGGATCTCAACAGATAGCCGGGTTACCTTCGCAAGGGGTAACCCGGCTATTTTTTTTCAGCGAAAGAAAGTAGTCACAAAAGCGATTTCTTATAAACCTGAAAAGGAGATCAAAACCTGAAGGATAGAGCTAAAGACCTGCCTGCTGATTTCAGTGGCGTGCACTACTACGAATATGATTTGAAGAATCCTTCTCGTATTCGCTCCGACCTGGAGGTAGCTTTAGCAAATTGGTGCGAACAGCGAAAGGCTCATAAGGTTGCGCAGCTGTATGGTGGCGCCCACGAGAAACTTTAAAATTTGACGACATGATGGTGAGGAGGCTAACGTGAAAGCAAAGACCATTGGAATATTCATTTGTGTCTGCGGAGTAGTCTTGGCGTCAAGTTCCTTTGCCAGCAAGAAGATTACACGTTCTTGTAAGGCCTACTATGAAATAACTACACGCCAGCAAGGAATGGATGTGAAAATAACCCTCGGAAATTTCAGTACAACTGGATCCTGCGGCAAGTCAGTAAAAAATCGATGCCGAGAGCGTGCGAGGGACAATGCACACCAGTGTATGGAAACCCACTGGCGGATTCCGGAAAAGGCAGATGTATTTTGGAAGCCTTGTACAAGCAATTATTCCATCACTGAGCCATGTCTCAGCTGCGTAATTCGTAACGAATTCTGTAAGGTCTTTCGGGCAGGGGAAATGGTTGTAGATGTGACTGCGGTAACAACCGGTGATACCGGCTGCCCCAAAAGAAGGACACTGGCATCGGGCTACCGCATCCGTTGTGGCCAGTAGAAAGAGAAAATGCAGCTATTGCTGGTTGACGAGGTCCAACTTTCTTGATGGGTGCTGCATGGGTGGCACATTGTTAATGGCAACCTAAAAGTGTACCAGTGACACACGTGAACTTTCCCCCTAAACTGTAGACTTACAAACACGGTACTCAGCCCCAACGTAACTGGAATTTCAAGATCCAGAAGATCCAGAGAAGATCCAGGGTCAGGTCTTGAAATATCACTTTATTGTTGATATTCCCGGGTCAATATACCTCCCCTAAACCGGCACAGGGCAGATTTGAAGAGCATCAGGAAACATTATCTAGGGATTGTTCTTATTATGAGATAATAGGTTGTCAAAGTGTCTGATCAATTACAATCAGAAAAAAAATACAACCCCAGTTACGGGGATCTTACAGAACTGAATACCTGTCGCATGATATTAGACACGGTTGGGGAATCTACTCTTAAGGAAATCGCAAAAAATTACCTTGAGTTGATGGAAACCTCTGGAGCTATCTACGAGGTAAATGGTGATTACGCACTTGGTATTTTTTCTTCCGGCTGGTGTCAATGCCTGAATAGTGCTTCACGGGAATTATGCAATACCGATGATAATATCGCTGCCTTAAATAGTGGGAAGTGGATTTGTCATGATTGTTGCTGGAATGAAGCATCGCTCGAATCCATCAAAACAAAAGAGCCTGTTGACATAGAATGTAAAGGCGGCATTCACCTCTATGCGGTTCCGATTCTAGCAGATGGCAAAGCCTTTGGCTCAATGAATATGGGATACGGTGACCCTCCCTCAGATCCTGAAAAATTGCTCGAAATTTCCAAACGTTTTCAAGTCGATTTCGATGAACTATCCAGACTAGCAAACGAGTACGTATCCCGCCCGCCTCAAATTATCAGTGCTGCCAAATCTCAGTTGATTACTTCTGCAAAACTTATAGGGCAAATCATTGAGCGTCAACAGGTAGGGGAAGCTCTGAGAAAAACAACGTATGATCTTGGCGAACGTGTAAAGGAACTGGATTGTTTATACGGCATTTCAAAACTCATTGAAAAAGAGAATATTACTACTGAAGAGATGCTTCAGGGTATAGTAGATCTTATTCCAGCCTCTTGGCAATACCCTGAGATCACATGCGCACTGATCAAACTGGATGACCAGACATACAAAACAGATAATTTCACAAAAACCGAATGGATCCAGTCCCAAGAAATAATAGTTTCCGGGAAGAAGTATGGAGTAGTCGAAATATATTACCTTGAGGAGAAACCTGAAATTGCAGAAGGACCCTTTCTAAATCAAGAGAGGGATTTGATCAATGCCATTGTGGAAAAGCTGGAGCATATCATTGAACAGAAACGGGCAAGGGAGGCACTCCGGAAGGCTCACGATGAACTAGAAGTTCGAGTTGAAGAACGGACAAAGGAACTAGCAACTCAAAACGTGAATCTGCATGCCGAAATCAGAGAACGGAGGAAGGCTGAGGAGGAGTTGCGAAAGAGTGAAGAGAAAATAAAACTGTTTGCCTATTCGGTCGCTCATGATCTCAAAAATCCTGCAATTACCAGTTATGGGTTGGCGAGACGTCTCGTTAAGAAATATGGTGAAATACTGACCGAAAATGGGAGGAGTTCCTGTGGGCAGATACTACGATCCTCTGAACAAATTGTGTCACTTACAGATAAGATCTATACGTATATTACCACCAAGGAAAACCTTTTAATTATTGAGCAGATTTCTCTAAAAGAAGTCTTTAAAACCATTCAAGAAGAATTTTCCACTCAATTAAAAATTCGCTCTATAACCTGGAAGGAAGCTGAAAATCTGCCGAAAACGATAGAAGCCGACCGGGTTGCAATTCTAAGGATTTTAAGGAATTTGGTTGATAACGCATTAAAATATGGCGGTGACAATTTAAACATAATTGAAGCTGGATATAAGGAGACCGATGATTTTCATATTATATCAATAGCAGATGATGGTATAGGGTTGGATAAAGAAGATTTCAAAAAGATTTTTGGTATATTCAAACGAAAAGAGAGTTCTCGTGATGTTATGGGGGCGGGATTAGGTCTGGCTATTGTGAAAGAAATTGCCGAATTACACAAGGGTACTGTTTGGGTAGAGTGCAGATCGAAAAGAGGAATAATTTTCTACGTTTCTATATCAAAATTTTTACAAAATAACTACGACGATGGAAAACGATGAATTGTTTCAGCACGGAGAACCAGAGTCTTGAAATATCACTTTATTGTTGATATTCCCTAGTCAACATACCTTCTATGTGTAAAGTCAACTCAGTGAGAGGCATATTCCTGTTTTAAAAGTCGTTATTAAATCCAACTCTTTTTTTGGATACACCCCAGCGGTGTAGGCCAAGAGTGACCTTCTCAAAAAAGGTCACTGG
>JAQYVF010000027.1 GCA_030145625.1 Desulfocapsa sp.
AGTAATACTTCATAAATTTTCCCAAAAAATTGGGGCTAGAAAGCCGATATGGGATTTCGGCTGTGGTCCCGGTAATACAACAAAATACCTGAAAAACCTTGGTGTTGAAATTTCAGGGTTGGATCTTTCAGAAAAAATACTCATACAGGCAAAAACAAATCACCCAGAAATACACTTCCAAAAGGGAAATATTCTTAAGCTCGATTTTAACAACGACTCAATAGCTGCTGTTGTAGCATTCTACGCATTTGTTCACTTCACAGAGAAACAAGTAGGAATAGCATTCCATGAAATATTTAGTGTATTGCAACCAGGCGGAATATTCCTTTTCACATACCATATTGGTAAAGATACAATCCACCTAAACGAATTTCTCGGTAAGAAAGTGGATATAGATTTCATGTTGTTCACTACAGATTTTATTTCCAGTTGTCTCAAGGACAGTGGATTTGAAAGGATTGATATAATCGAGAGAGAACCATATCCTGGAGTTGAGTACCAAAGCCGAAGGGCTTATGTGTTTGCCCAAAAACCAAGCGCACTTTTTTAACCCTATTCAAAATTCGCACCCCACCTATGATTTCAAAAAAAAAGACAAAGCAAAAAAGCAAAATCAAAGAAATTTGCTGCCGAAAAGGCAGCCAATTAAGTATGGCCTTATTATTACCCGTGGTAATTATAGGCGGTTATTTCTGTCCAAGAATTGGCTTTACCGTTGTTGCTCTTATCACTTTATTCTTGATTCTCTCAAGTAAGCGGGGCCGATTTTATTGTGGCTGGCTTTGTCCCATGGGAGCGTTTCATGAACGACTTCTTGCCAAAATCAGCTGGAATCGTCCAGTACCACGACTGTTTAAGACTTCATGGTTTCGCTGGGCAGTCTTCGTCCTGATGATGGGATTCATGCTCACCAGGTTATGGGTGGCATGGGGAGATGCGAAAGCTGTTGGAGGTGTATTTCGGATGATGTGGATAGTATCCATGACCCTGGCCATCGGCCTCGGCATCTATTTCAAGGCCCGCGTATGGTGTATTATTTGCCCTATGGGTTCATTACAGGGAGTGGCCAGTAAAAACACCTACCTCCTAACCGTAGACAACAGCTGTATAGAATGCAAGAAATGTCAACGTGTGTGCCCTATTGCCACGTATCCAGGGGGGTACAGAAAAGAATCCGGTCCATCCCACGTACCATCTATCGAATGTTTACGCTGTTTTAATTGTGTAACGAATTGTCCTAAGAAAGCGTTATCCTTTCCGTCAAATAATTAAGGCCAGCTTGCAAAATTGCCCTTTCGCTCAAGCTCTTCATTATGAGAAAAATTTTATCCTGGGAATATCAAACAGATGCCTGCAGTAATTTTTTTCTCATGCCTCGATTTTGAACGAAAATTCTAATTTTTCAAGGTACCCTTAAGTCAAACGGTACCGTCGTTACTACAGGAAACAACAATTCCGGGCAGTTGAATGTCACTTCCTGGTCAAATATTAAACAAATCGCGGCCGGACAATATCACACAGTCGGTCTCAAAACAGATGGTACTGTCGTTGCTGTGGGATATAATACCTATGACCAGATTAATGTTGCTACGTGGAATCTAATCGTTCCTAAAAGTGTATCCAGGCCTTGGTCACTTTTTTTACCGGCTATCATAACTAACAAGGATAAAAAATGATTCTTGGTCAAGTATCAGATCTTTTAATACCCGTTGTCCCCTGATTCATCGATTGAAATAGTTACCCAAAGAGATGTGAAAAATGAAGCTCTTTAAATTGGTGAAGAATCTGGTTTACCCACTGAGAATCACTTCATCTTTTAAAACGAACTGTGCTTTTTTTCATCCATTTCTCCGATACTGTACCGCCTCGGCAACATGCGAAAGTTCCAACTGTTGCCTACCATCCATGTCGGCAATGGTCCTGGCTATCTTTAAGATACGATGATAACCTCGGGCTGAAAGACCGAGACGCTCTACGCTCTTTTCAAGAAGGCGTATGCATGAATCGTCCAGTTTACAATAACGCTCGATTTCCCCCGGTCCCATCTGCGCATTACAGTAAATTCTGTTGTTTTCCCGGTATCGCTCTTCCTGCACCCTTCTGGTGGCATCCACCCTTCCCTTGATCCCGGCAGAAGACTCTCCCTGGCGCTCATCATTGATCTCTTGAAAAGGAACGGCGCCAACTTCAAGGTGGAGATCAATCCGATCAAGGAGCGGTCCGGAAACTTTGCCGGTATAGCGCTGAATCTGTTGATGCGTACAGTTGCATTCCCTCTTCTCATCGCCGAAATATCCACAGGGGCAGGGATTGGAGGCCACAACTAAGACAAAACGTGCAGGAAACTGTAGGGTTTGATTGGCCCTGGCTATGGAGACATCTCCAGCCTCCAGAGGTTGGCGCAACACCTCCAGGACATGTTTTTTAAATTCAGGCAATTCATCGAGAAAAAGTACCCCGTTATGAGCTAATGACACTTCTCCAGGACGAGGATTCTGGCCGCCACCTATGAGACCGGCATCGGAAATGGTGTGATGCGGAGCCCGAAAGGGACGCCTGGCAATCAGGGGAGTATCTGCGTTGAGTTTACCCACTATGGAGTAGATCTTCGTGGTTTCCAGAGCCTCTTCAAAACTCATGTCAGGTAGAATGGTCGAGAGTCTTCGAGCCAACATGGTCTTACCTGATCCGGGAGGCCCCTTGAGAAGAACATTATGCCCTCCAGAGGCCGCGATCTCCAAAGCCCGTTTCACATGTTCCTGCCCCTTGACCTCCTTAAAATCCACATCATAAAATGCATTTGACACCAGGAGTTCGCTCTGATCAAGTATCACAGGAGCGCATTCGATTTTCCCGGCAAGAAATTCCACAGCCTGATGAAGGCTGTCAATTGCAATCACCTCGATATTGCCAACAACTGCAGCCTCTAGCCGGTTCGCTGTTGGTACTAAGATGCCCTTCAATCCCTGTTCCCTGGCAATGAGGGCGACTGGCAGAACCCCTGGAACAGAACGAACGGTCCCATCAAGGGATAGTTCCCCGAGGACGCAATACTGTTCAAGTTTTTCTGGTGCAAAGAGCCCGGATGCCGTGAGGATACCCAGAGCAATGGGCAGGTCAAATCCAGCCCCTCCTTTCTTGATATCAGCCGGGGCCAAATTCACGGTTATTCGCTTTGCCGGGAATTCATAGCCGCAATTCTTAATTGCCGCCTTCACCCGCTCCTTGCTCTCCCGCACACTGCCGTCCGGTAGCCCGACAGTGGTAAACATCGGCAACCCTCTGGCCAGATCCACTTCCACCATCACTGAGAGGCCGTCCACACCCTGCACCGCACCACTATGGATCATTGCCAACATTATGGAACCCTCTACAGAATTAGAAAAACAGGTTTATTTATTTCCTACAGCAAATCAGGAACAGATCCAGTCCGCCTCATACTGCCGCTGCATGGCAGGGCTGTAGTCACCATCTTTGCGACTATAAATATAAAATGGTGGCAGGACGTCTACTCCCTCACCTCCATTTTTCACAGCCTCAAGCAGAACAAGACGAGCACTGGTTGGTGGTTCAGGATAAGAATAGACTAACTGCATCCGTTTGACAGTCAAACGATACTGCGGGAGCAGGCCAAGCAGAGTCCCCATTTTCTCAGCCGGATAAATCATCACCAGCCTGCCCTTATTTTTGACGACTGCAGCGGCGGCAGCGAGTATTTCAGGCAAGGTACAGGCTACCTGGTGTCTGGCTATAAGAGCCTGATCATTTCCAGACAGCCGTCCACTTCCGACAGTGTAAAAAGGCGGATTACAGACAACGGTGGAAAAGAATTCAGGTGCACAATGGGTGAGGATATTACGTAGATCCCCTGCCACCACCTCAATATTATTCTCAAACTGGTTGAGACGGATATTTTCCCGAGCCAATTGTACAAGCTCGGGCTGCAGCTCAAAACTGATCAACGATCGGATATATGCTGAAGCACGGTGGAGAAGGATGAGCCCCACCACCCCGCAACCTGCACCAAGATCAAGAATTGTTTCATCCTTACCAGGACGAACAAAATGGGCAAGGAGTACAGAATCCAGGGAAAAACGATAACCGTCCCTATGCTGCAGACAGTGCAGACTCCCGTCAAAGAGAGTATCGCGACTCCTCTCCATGGGTTCCTTTGTCTGCTCCGGATCAGCCAAGCCGTTCCGTCCTACAACAGTTAAAGAAGCATATCACCAAATCGAATTAACCTCATACGACAACGTCTTTTACCAGCGCACCATCTTCGCATCAGCAAGAAAAGCGAAGATGGTGCGCCAGGGTATACTTACTCTACTTGTTCACCTTCTACCTGCATATTAAAGAGCAACCCAGTCATGATCTTGGGATAAAAATAGGTGGATTTATGGGGCATGATCAACTTTTCATCAGCCACCTCTCTGACCTGGTTAATACGAGTCGCATTCATAACAAAGAGCAGTGGTGTTATCTGATCAGTCTTATTGCATTCCTTAACAGCCACATCCATGGCCTCATCCGGGTCACTGAAATAGTGGATCAGGTTCTCCTCTTCACAACGATGATAATCAAGCTGCAAAGCATGATTAATTATCACGTCGGACAGTACTACAACGTCAAGCTCCTTTACCTGATCAGGCTTTGAGCCCATCAGTTCTTTGGCCTCAGGCTTCATAACCAGGAGATAGCAACGGTCTTCACCTGGATGATAAACGCCAAACGATGTGGAAACCTTTCCTGCAGAGCTGCGCTCTTCCTCATCCATCCTGGCCAGGACCTCGGCAAGAAGAACCTCCCGACTGCCGCCGCTGATTTCTTCAAGAACAAACCAGGAATCGAGACGCTCACGGAGTTCATCCATGGACAATTTCCCAGGCCAGTTTAAGAGCCTATGCGTGGGCAGGACAGAAAGACCAGGATCTTCCATGGGACAAAGATACATCATGATATGATTGGCCGGATCTTTCTCTGAAAAATCAGCATTGCGTTCCCGCTGCAATTTCCTGTAAGCAAGAGCAGTGGTATAGCGATGATGACCATCAGCAATATAAAGTGATTTGTCTTTAAAAAAATCCTGTACCTGCATAATGACAGCCCCATCCGTTACCCTGTACAGGGAATGAACACACCCATCGCCATCAGTAATCAGGCCCATGGGTTCCTGCTCTTTGGCCCCTTCGAGAAGATCGAGTACCCGATTCTCCTCATCTGAATAGAGAGAGAAAATTTGGCTAAACTGGGCTTTGGTGGTGTCGAGCAAACGCAAACGATCATTGATAACAGTGCCAAAGGTCTCTTCATGGGGTTTCACCACCCCTTCTTCAAACTCGGAAAGTCCAACTTGAGCAACGACTCCTTTTCTAGTGAGCATTTTTCCGGAAGGATGCTTATACTGCACCGTATACAGATAGAGAGCCGGATTCTGGTCACGAAGAAGAACGCTCTGGTCCAGCCATTGCTGAAAAAGATCAGCGACATCCTGGTAACGAGAATCTCCCTCGGTAGCAGGGCCTGGATTTTTGGTAATATCAAGACGAATCATGGAGTAGGGGTTTTTGGCCGTATAAGACTCTACGGCGTTCTCACTGATTACATCGTATGGAGGAGTGACAACATCATCAAGACTGCCTACTTTTTCCACATTAAAAGAAACGCCCCGGAGGGGTGCGATAAAGGCCATGCGTGTTAGCTCCTTTTTTGCTACAATAGAGAATTTTTTATTAAGACAACAACAAGGTTTGCGTCATAAAACGAGTCTGCCTTGTCAAAACAATACACTTTAGGCCACCTTTTGTCTCAGTCATCTGAGGACAGAATTGAATTGTGCCCCACAGGAATCATAAACATTAACACTGAACCCACTATATTTTCAAGGCTGGCAGATGATTTTCTCTGATTATTTTCAAAGCGAAAAACAGTGCTGCCGAGCCCTGCAACGGAGACCAACATATGTATGACATTTTTATAAAAACCCATTTTGCCGGAGCCCATCATCTCCGTGACTATCCCGGTAATTGCGAAAAACCACACGGGCATAACTGGAAGATCAGAGTTACTGTGCGTGCAACAGAAGTAGATGAACTGGGTATGGGAATCGACTTCAAGGTCTTAAAAAAGAAAGTCAATGCGGTTGTCGATGAACTGGACCATCAGGATCTCAACAATCTCCCTGCCTTTCAAGACATCAATCCTTCATCCGAACACATTGCAGCTTTCCTCTTTGACCAGCTGAAGCCCGAATTACAGCATGATCGCTACAGCCTGTACAGCGTCGAAGTGTGGGAAACAGAGAACTCCGGACTGATCTTTTACGGACCCAATGCCCGACCTTAAGATTTCCGAGATCTTTTACTCGATACAGGGTGAATCCACCTATGCCGGGCTGCCCTGTGTCTTCATTCGCCTGGGAGGCTGCAATCTCCGCTGCAACTACTGTGATGCGGCCTATACCTGGAAGGAAGAAAAGAATCAGGAAATCGAGTCCATTCTCTCCACCATCGACACCTTTTCCTGTAACCTTATCGAGGTAACCGGAGGAGAACCACTCATCCAAAAGAGAACTCCTGAGCTACTGACCAGATTATTGGAGAAAGGAAAAACAGTACTACTTGAAAGTAACGGCTCCATTCCCATTGATAAAATCCCCGATGGTGTCATTGCAATCCTGGATGTAAAATGCCCGGACAGCAGCTCAGGTAACTCGTTTCACCCGGACAACCTCCGTTTGATAAGGAAACGACTGCAGAAATCTTCAGGCTCCTGCGAACTGAAGTTTGTCCTCTCTTCCAAGAAAGATTATCTATGGGCAAGAGATTTTGTAATACAACATGCACTGACCGGGTTACTGCCCATTCTCTTTTCCCCGGTTCAGCAACGGCTCACTCCTCCTGACCTGGCCAACTGGATCTTAGAGGACATCCTGCCAGTACGGCTGCAGCTCCAACTCCACGCTGCCCTCTGGCCGGATATCAGCCGAGGAGTGTGACATATTTGTTCTTCAATTTATTACACAGGAACACAGATGAAAAAAACAGTTGCCGTTGATGAAGCTGTGGGAATGGTATTACCCCATGATATTACCGAAATAGTAAAAGATAAATTCAAGGGAAGGGCCTTCAAAAAAGGTCATATCATTCACGAAAACGATGTGGAACACCTCAAGCGCTTGGGCAAAGAGCACATCTATGTTCTCAATCTGAGCCCTGAGGAAATCCATGAAAACGAGGCCGCTCAGCTACTTGCAACAGCCCTGGTCGGTCCCGGCACCACGCTCTCTGCTGAACCGGTTGAGGGTAAAATAGCTATCCATGCTGCATGTGACGGTCTTCTTAAAGTCAATGAAGAAGCTCTCTACCGCTTTAACCTCCTGGGAGAGGTGATGTGCTCCACCCTGCAAACCAACACCCCGGTAAAAAAAGGGGAAACCGTTGCTGCCACTCGCCTTATCCCTTTGATATCCAGCCGAAATATTATTACAGAAGCAACAAGCATTGCCCAGGACATACTCCCTGTTGTCGAGGTAAAGAAACTGCGTAAGGCCAAGGTAGGACTGGTCATCACAGGCAACGAGGTCTTCTCCGGCAAAATTGAAGACCGCTTTGAGAAGGTCCTGCGGGAAAAGCTCACGGTACTGGGTTCCGAGGTCACCTCCGTCACCTTTGCACCGGATGACATCGATACCATCAGCGAGGCCATCACCACAAGTATTGAAATGGGTGCCGACCTTATTGTCACTTCAGGCGGCATGTCTGTGGATCCGGATGACGTGACCAAGATGGGCATTGCCAAAGCTGGAGCCACCGACTGCTATTACGGCACTCCCGTTTTACCGGGAGCCATGTTCCTGAGTGGTCATATTGGAGACATTCCGATTCTGGGATTACCAGCCTGTGGCATGTTTCACAAAATCACGGTATTTGATCTCGTCCTGCCACGAATCCTGACCGGTGAGACCATTGGTCGAGAAGAATTTGCCAGGATGGGCCACGGCGGACTCTGCCGCAATTGCAAGCACTGTCAATATCCTGTCTGTAACTTTGGAAAATAGAGATGAATGAGCAAAGCACGCAAAACCCCTTGCATTGCACTCTTACAGCCGCGCTGGCTGGTTCTGCCTGTCAGATGCTGGCAGATGCAAGCGGGCTCCCCAAATCCAGGATCAAGATTGCCATGTCCAAAGGAGCCGTCTGGCTCAAACGGGAAGGCGCCAAGGAACGACGTATCCGTAAAGCAAAGTTCATGCTCAAGACTGGTGACAAAATCCAGCTCTGTTACGATCCAAAGGTACTGGCCCTGACTCCTCCGGAGCCATACTGTTTAGAAGAGACGAAAGAATACAGTGTCTGGTTCAAACCACCTTGGCTTCTCAGCCAGGGTACACGTTATGGTGACCACTGCTCCCTGCTCCGCCTGGCAGAAAAAAGCATGAACCATGTGCAATTCAGGCTGATCCACCGCCTGGATCGTGAAGCATCGGGTCTGATGCTCTTGGCACACAGCTCCAATTCAGCACGACTGCTATCACAACTCTTTGTGGAAAACAACATTGAGAAAAACTACTTTGCAGAGGTGTGGGGAAATCCGCAGCTCTCAAAAGAGGGAAAACAATTAACAGATTCTCTTGACGGTAAAGAGGCCTGTACCGAAATTCTTCTCGGGTATCCAGGCGAATCTGACAAGAGCACGCTCCTCGACATCCGACTGCACAGCGGGCGACTCCATCAAATACGCAGGCATCTGGCCGACTGGGGCCATCCTATACTCGGTGATCCCCAATATGGCCGCAGCCCCCTGCACGACGGCAGCCACTCCACCCTCCGTCTCTGTGCCTGGAAACTCCGCTTCCAATCGCCTTTCAGTGGTTCGGAAAAATGCTACCGAATTCCAGCAGAGATCTGCCCTTCCTTTTGCTCCTCACTGCTGCAGAGTTCTCAATAGGCAACAATCACGGCAAGAGGCTCAGAGCCATTTTTGCAGCCCTCTGCGAAGCCCCTGGCTGACCAAGTCTGGTCTGGACAAGGGCGAGCCCCTGCGCCATCTCTTCTCTTCTTTGCTGATCAAAGAGGATAGAGTTCAACTCTTCTTCAATTCGCTCCGGCGTAACATTTTCCTGGAGCAGTTCAGGCACCACTTCCTTACCGCCAATAAGGTTCACCAGGGAAAAATGAATAACTTCCTTATTAACGAGGAGTTTTCCAAGAAAGTAGGTCCTGGGAGAGACTTTATAAACCACAACCATTGGAGTGTTGAGTATGGCAAGCTCCAGAGTAACGGTACCGGAGACAGCCACTGCTGCATCACAGGCAGCCATCATATCATGGCGTTTGTCCCGGATAAGATGCAGATCAAGTCCTTGACCAAATTCATCCAATCCATTTTCCTTGATCTCCTCCTCTGTCACCGTAGATGCCAGGGGAAGAAGAAAAACCATTTTTTTCGTACTCTTTTCCACAAGTCTCTGGGCTGCCTGCAACAAGATTGGTAGCAGAGAGGTGATTTCCTTTTTTCTACTGCCAGGTAAAAGTCCGATACAGATATGATCGGGATCAATAGCGTGCAGTCTGCAAAACTCATCACGTCCACAGGAACTCTTTACGGAATCGAGAAGCGGATGCCCCACGTAGTCGGCAGCAACCCCACGCTTGCGATAAAACTCTTCCTCAAAAGGAAGTATCACCCCAATCCGATCCACCCGCTGACTGATCGTCTTGACCCTTCCGGAACGCCAGGCCCAGACCTGGGGGCTGATATAGTAAAAAACCGGAATTCCCAGTTTTTTAGCAAACTTGGCAAGCATGAGATTAAAATCGGGAAAATCGATGAGAATAAGCAGTGAGGGACGTTCCTGGACAAGGGTTTTCCTCAGAATCTTCCTGGCAGAAAGGATATCAGGAAGATGGGAAAAGACTTCGGCTAAGCCAACCACCGCAATTTTCTTGGCCTCAAAAAGGATATCCACTCCGGCTGCAGCCAGTTCCCGCCCGCCCATACCGCAGAAAGAGAGTTCTGGCCTGCACGCCTTCATGGCTGTAACCAGTCGTGCCCCGTGTAGGTCGCCGGAGGCTTCTCCGGTAATGATCATAACCCTGTTATTCATTTATTGAAAATTACCGATAGCGATAAGACATTCTGTTCATTGATCTGCCGACATCATCTCAGCATAGACCCCAAGTTTCAGGTGTTCTCCTATCTGTTCAATCACCTGCAGAGCCACATTCAAGGCCCTTCTCCCCTCTTCACCTGAGACCAGAGGTCTTGTCCTGTTACGCACATTCTCTACAAAATGGATGATCTCGGAATTAAGCGCATCACCCTCAGGAAAGGAGCGGACTACCACATCCTGCTTAGGCATTCCATTTTCCTGAAACTCCCCTTTTTGGAGGTTAACAGTCATTACCTTACGTTTGGCAAAATCAACATGCACTAAGGCACCTGGCTGAAAGATACGCATAAGACGGGTATTCGTCCTGGAAATCCTGGACACTGTGACGTTGGCAGTGGCCCCGTTCTCGAAGATTAGACGAGCATTGGCAATATCGGTAAAATCAGTAACAACCGGCGCTCCCACCGTATGAATGGTCTCCAGCGGAGATTTGATAATGTTGAGAATGATATCAATATCATGGATCATGAGGTCGAGGACCACATCCACATCCACACCGCGATTTTTAAAGGTAGAAATACGCTGACTTTCAATAAATATCGGTTTGGTGAGCGAAGGCTCCATGGCCTGTACCGCTGGATTAAAACGTTCCAAATGCCCTACCTGAAGGATTAGACCACGATCTGCAGCCTTAGCGATAATATCGTCGGCCTGTTCTATTGTGCTGGTGATGGGTTTTTCCATGAGCATATCCACCCCCGCCTCGATACAGTCCAGAGCGACCTCATGATGATAGCTGGTGGGTACAACTACGGATACAGCATCTACTTCTTGCAACAATTGACGATAGTCGCTAAAGGCAACACAGTTATTTGCCTTGGCAACACTCTCAGCAGCAACAGGGTCAATATCAGCAACTCCGACAAGTTCAATTTCATCCATTGCAGCATACTTCTGGGCGTGGAACTTGCCAAGATACCCCACACCGATAACTCCTACTTTCATAATCTTACTTCCTTTAATGGTCCTGTGAGAAATCAAATCCCCAGGTAGGCCTTTTGAATATCCTGGTTCTGCAGCAGATTTTCGGCACTGTCACTGATGGTAATTTTTCCATTTTCAATGACATACCCCCTATCTGCAATATGCAGTGCCTGATTGGCATTCTGCTCAACCAGGAAAATAGTTGTATTATGGTCTTTATTAATCTTTTTAACAATTTCAAAAATCTGCTTGATCATCAGAGGGGCAAGGCCCATGGAAGGTTCATCAAGCAACAACAGCTTAGGCCGAGCCATAAGTGCCCTGGACATGGCAAGCATCTGCTGTTCCCCTCCGCTCAGGGTACCACCGTCCTGATTACGTCGCTCAGCCAGAATGGGAAAGAGAGAGAAAACATAGTCAAGGTCCTCTTTGATACCCTCCCTGTCAGTCCGAAGAAAGGACCCCATATCCAGATTTTCCTGAACAGTGAGTTGAG
The DNA here is from genome assembly GCA_030145625.1 of Desulfocapsa sp. Classification (GTDB taxonomy): domain Bacteria; phylum Desulfobacterota; class Desulfobulbia; order Desulfobulbales; family Desulfocapsaceae; genus Desulfocapsa. The sequence goes on from JAQYVF010000027.1 coordinate 11,595, forward strand.
GAAAGATATGACGCCCTTCAGGCACCTGACAGATCCCCATGGCGACCAGTTTGTCCGGAGACAATTTATGCACCGGTTCACCTTCAAAGAGGATCTTTCCGGAACGAACAGGGACGATGCCGGAGATAGCCATCAGGGTCGTACTCTTACCGGCACCGTTGGCACCAATCAGGGTAATAATTTCTCCACTGTTAATGATCAGGTCAATCTGGTGCAGTACCTGGATATTACCGTAGCCTGCATTCACCCTCCTAAGCTCAAGCATCAACATCCTCCCCAAGATAGGCTTTGATCACAGCAGGGTTAGAACGTACCTCTTCAGGGGACCCCTGCGCAATCTTTTTCCCATAGTCCATGACAAAAATTCGGTCCGAAAGGCTCATAACAAGTTTCATATCATGTTCAATCAAGAGGATAGAATGACCTTCGCGGCAGATCAAACGAATCAACTTAACCAAAGCCTCGGTTTCCTGAGGATTCATCCCTGCGGCCGGTTCATCAAGGAGAAGGAGAAAAGGTTCAGTGGCCAGGGCTCGTGCAATCTCCAGCCGACGCTGGGCACCGTAAGGGAGATTCTTCGCCTGTTCGTTAACCTGTTTATGCAAGTTAACCTTTTTTAAAATCTGATAACTGCTGTCGACAATTTCCCGTTCTTCCTTTCGAGTGGCAGGATTTCTAAAAATTGCCCCCAAGATAAGAGAATGTGTTCGGCAGTGCCTGCCTATCATCACATTCTCAAGGACACTCATGTTGGCAAAGAGTCGGATGTTCTGGAAGGTCCTGGCCATCCCTTTTTCCGTTATCTTATTCGGTTTCATGCCGTTGAGCCTGGTTTCCTTTCCTGTCTCCGGATTACGAAGTCGAATTTCTCCGGCACTGGGAGTATAGATACCGGTCAGACAATTAAAGAAAGTCGTTTTTCCCGCACCATTGGGACCAATCAAGGCGACGATCTCGCCAGGATGAATATCAAGATCCAAGGAATCGAGGGCTCTGATCCCGCCAAAATTCATGGTCAGATTCCTTACATTCAGTATTGCTTCACTCATGGATTATTCACTTTCTGAAGATGGCTGTTGTTTAAATCGATAGCGCCGCCGAACATTGGAGATAAGGCCTTCGGGCTTGAATATCATCATGATTACCAGGATAGCACCAAAGGCCAGCATTCGATATTCGGAAAGTGCGCGCAGATATTCGGGAAGAAGGATAAGAGCCAGGGCACCCAAAATGACGCCGACGATAGATCCCATGCCGCCGAGCACTACAATGGAAAGGATGATGGCCGATTCCAGAAAGGTAAAACTTGCAGGATTGACAAAAGTTGTTTTGGTAGCAAAAATAACGCCCACCAATCCGGCCCAAAAGGCTCCGAGGCTGAAGGCCATCAGTTTAGTCTTGGTCTTGTCAATCCCCATGGCCTGGCAGGCTATCTCATCCTCACGCAAAGCCAGCCAGGCCCTGCCAAGACGAGAATTTTGCAGCCGATTAACCACAAAGATCGTGAATATCACCAGTCCAACTACCAGGTAATAGATATAATTAATCGAAGCCGCAAAGGACAAATCCATCCCGAAAAAACCAGGCCTGGAAATATTGGAGATACCACTTGGCCCCTGGGAAAAATCATTCCAATTCTCAAGAACCAGCCTGATGATTTCACCAAACCCCAGAGTAACGATGGCCAGATAATCGCCACGAAGACGCAGCACCGGAAAACCGAGAAGTATCCCGACAAAAGCGGCGAGCAGTCCACCAATTGGCAAAACTACCCAGAACCCCAGTCCAAAATGCATATTCAAGAGAGCATAACTATAGGCCCCGACAGCATAGAATGCTACATAGCCAAGATCCAGCAGGCCTGCCACTCCAACCACGATATTCAGTCCAAGCCCTAACACCACATACATTAGAGCAGTGGTCATGATGTTGGTCTGATAGGTAGAAAAGAGGTGGGGAAAAAGAAGGGCAAAGGCCAGGCAGGCAAGACAAAGTGGATAGAGAAACCTTGGTTCGCGCAGGATACGATGAACAAAAGGCTCTGTAAGGACAGTCTGTGCCTTTTTACTCGCGGCACGCCTCTCCTTACGGACAAAGTATACCTTAACCAGAATGGAAAGGACAAAACTGCCGATGGCAATAAAAATCATATTATTCCAACGCCAAGTCACAATCCGTTCGATGGAATCGACCTTGATCACCATGATGGGAAAGGTGAGAAAAGCAAACCAGATCGAGACAAAAAGAGACCGCTTCAATTCTTTTACAGGAAACATACTGAGATACCCGCTTACACTTTCTTGGTTTCGGCCTTACCAAGAAGGCCGGATGGTTTAAAGATAAGAATCAAGACGAGAAGAGAGAAGGCAAAAACATCTTCATAATCCGAAGAGACATAACCAGTAGCAAAACTCTCCGTCAATCCAAGCACAAGGCTGCCTAGTACTGCTCCGGGAATAGAACCGATTCCACCCAGGACTGCAGCTGTGAAGGCCTTAATCCCGGCAATAAAACCGATATAAAAATTAATTTGTCCAATGTGAGAGGCAATGAGCATTCCACCTATGGCAGCAAGGGCAGACCCAATAACAAATGTCGCAGAGATAACGCGATCCACATTAATTCCAACCAGCATGGCCATGGTACGATCCTGAGACGTAGCACGCATGGCCTTACCGATCCGGGTAAATTTAATCAGCACGGTAAGGGCGAGCATAACCAGTGCGGTGGTTACCAGGATGACAAGATCGGAAGAGCCTACAATATGGGCCACGGGTTCCATGAAGGCAAATTCAGGGATCAAGGCTGGAAAAGACAGAAAATCGGAAGTCTGAGCCAACAGCACATAGTTCTGCAGAAAAATTGACATACCAATGGCGCTGATTAGCGGCGACAGCCTCGGCGCATGACGCAGAGGGCGGTAGGCAATTTTTTCAATGGTAACACCATAGGCACTGGACCAGACAGCTGCGGCAAGAGCGGCAATAACAACGATGGCTAAAAGAGGAAAACCATATATAGAAAGCACTGTCGCCACAATGAAAGAGGTAAAGGCCCCTATCATGTAAATCTCACCATGAGCAAAGTTAATCAGCCCGATGATGCCGTAGACCATGGTATAGCCAAGTGCGATCAAGGCATAAATAGACCCTCTGGTCAATCCTCCAAAAAGGAGTTCAATAAAATAATCCATACGTTTTGGTTAATTTATAAGGAGTTGCGTTTAGACATTAAAGAAGCACACGCAAAGTCGGGAAAAATACCCCTCAAGGGGTATTCTATGGAATACTTCAAAAAGCTCATCGGTCTAAATAAAATTGCCTGAAACAGAGAGACACCTCTATTTCAGGCATGAACCGAAGATGAAAGAGTAATCTTACTTTTTCACTTCAACGTACTGACCATTCTGTACTTGGTACATGGCAAAACCAACACCTACTGCATCACCTTTTTCATCAAAATAGATGGTTCCCACTGGCGTATCAACCTTTTCGGTATGCAGAGCCTTGACCACGGCTGCCATATCAGTGGAACCGGCTTTTTCAACGGCATTCAGGATAGCAAGAGCTGCTGAATAGGCATTCTCGTAGAAGGCACCAGGATCAGAATTGTAAGCAGCCTTATGGGCCTCTTTAGATGCTGCGGCCAGAGGATTTTGAGAGTTATCCTGAGGACCGGAAGCATAGACACCTTCAGCATTTGCACCGGCAACCTTGATAAAAGTATCGTCTTTCACACCATCATCAGAGATGAACACAATATTCAAACGTTTTTTCTTCATCATGGAGACAATCTTAGAGGCCTCAGGATGATAGCCGCCAAAGATAACTGCATCAGCATCGAACCGTCTGATCTTCTGGACAATAGCGGTGTAGTCAACAGCATCAGGGGTTACACCTTCAAAAAGGACAACCTCGGCTTTCCCGGATTCCTCAATAAATACCCTGGCAAATTCAGCAAGACCTTTACCATAGTCACCCTTATCGTGAATAACAGCGATCTTCTTAGCACCAATGGTATCAATGGCAAAGTCAACCTCGACTCTGGCTTGGGCATCATCAGCAGCAATGGTCCTGAAAAAGTTAGGATAATCTCCGGACTGGGTCAGGTCAGGGGTAGTTGCTGATGGAGAAATGACAACAACACCGGCCTCTTTATAAATGGGAAGTGCCGCTTTGGTGGCACCAGAACAGATATGACCAAGGACTACGTCCACACCTTTTGTCACCAAAAGAGTTGCAGCGTTGGTAGCCAACTCGGGTTTACAGGCATCATCCTGCACCAGCAACTCGACTTTTTTCCCATTGATTCCACCTTTGGCATTATACTGAGCAACAACCAACTCAGCGGCTTTGACCGTTGGCATTCCATAAGATACAAGTTTGCCGCTCTGGGCTCCGGCAACACCGAGCTTAATAGTATCTCCTGCAACAACCGCACCCGGTACAGCCATGGCAAATCCTAAGGCAACAGCTGCAACAAACAATTTTTTCTTTAATCCTGATTGCATTGTCATCTCCATTTAAAATTTTTTTTTGTATATCCCTCACTGTCTAAAAAAAAGCCTACGAAACAGAATAGGGCTGAAACTCTTTGCAAATGATAGTATCTTTATCAGACTATTTAGTCAAAAGGAAGACGAGAATAATAACAATAATTAAAAAGTCACGTTTTTTCTCCTCACGTTCTATCCCTAAAAAGACCGTATTACAACTACTACCTCACAAACACATGGCAGATAATTTTTCTAATCTCTTTTTCCTTGGCCGCCCTTTCAGTCCTCTCTACAGTGCTGTTATGAAAACCAGGGAAGCATTGTACAACAAAGGTCTCAAACGACGACATCAGCTTCCTGTTCCAATCATTTCCGTCGGCAATCTAACCATGGGCGGCACTGGTAAGACCCCTGTGGTGGCCTACCTCGCGTCCCTACTCCTGGAAAAAGGATTTAAACCTGCGATCATCTCCCGTGGTTATGGCGGTGCTGCCGGAAACAAGGTCAACGTAGTTTCTGACGGCAAGACTATTTTTCTCGATGCTGCCGCAGCCGGAGATGAACCCTGTTTTCTGGCCAAAACACTTCCCGGGGTTCCGGTTCTTACCGGTATCGTAAGAATCCTCCCCTGCCGCCATGCCATCGACGAACTGAACTGTGACATCCTTCTTCTTGATGATGGTTTTCAACACCTTTCAGTACAGCGCGATCTGGACCTGGTCCTTTTCAGCGCAGCAAAGCTTGCCGGCAACAGTCGAGTTTTTCCCGGAGGAGATCTCAGGGAACCGGTTTCTGCCCTGAAGCGCAGCCATTGTTTTATGCTTACCGGAGTGACCGATACAAACAGAGATCGCTGCACTCAATTCAGTGAACTTCTACGACAACGATTTCCATCAAAACCTGTCTTCTTCTCCTCGTATCTGCCAATTGCGGCAAATGAGTTAGGAAGCGATGAAGTCCACAATACAGCCACTCTGCCTTCACCTCTTTATGGTTTCTGCGGTATTGCCCAACCTGAGCTCTTCCGCAATAGCCTGAAAAAAAACAACATACCCCTTTCCGGATTCATGGCCCTCAAAGACCACCAACCCTACGCCCGAAATCTGCTTAAAAAACTCAGCAGACAAGCCGAAGAAAGCGGTGCTCAAGCCCTAATCACTACAGAAAAAGACCTGGTCAAACTCCAGAAAGACTCCTTTCAGCTTCCCTGCTTTGCCCTCAAAATGGAAGTCCGACCTGAGCCATCTTTTGTTAACTTCATCAATGAGAAAGTGGAACGATTCACTGTTCACCAAACCAGCCCCCCAAAAAACAAGTAGTCTCCCGTCTACCTATATTACTTGAACTTTGACCACAGACAACAACTCATTATACCGGTCAGGCCCCGCACTCAATGAGCACAAAAAAACAAAAAACAATATCCATACCCTCTGAAATCATGTCACTTTTCCCGCAGTTGTGTCATTCTTCCCACAGGCAAAGCGAAAGGAAAAAAAGCACACTATCTCCCCAACACCCTGATTCTACATGCTTTCAGCCAACACCTACCCTCACCAAACCGCCCCGCACAAAATGGCATGTTTTTTGCAACATTGTTGGTGTTTTTAAAGATTCATGTTTCATTTATCATTACAAGGACCTACAATGGCAAATTCTCTTAATCCTCATCAGTACACACTCAAAAAATCAGTCAGTTGCTGTGGGGTTGGTTTACACTCAGGCAATACCGTAAACCTGACCATCAAACCAGCTGCAGAAAATTCCGGGATCCGGTTTTTCCGCACTGACTTACTTGGCAAGAATTTTATTCCTGCCCATATGGACAATGTCGTAGACACCAGGCTTGCCACCACCATTGGTGAGGAAGGTATGCTGGTTTCGACCACAGAACATCTCATGGCAGCCCTGCAGGGATATGGTGTCGACAATGCAGACATCGAAATTGATGCCGCTGAAGTACCGATCATGGATGGTAGCGCCGGCCCCTTTATGCTGTTGCTGAAACGTGCCGGTCTAAAGAAACAGAGCGCTATGCGTAAGGTCCTGCGTATTACCAAAGAGATTGTCTTTAAATCCGGTGACGCAGAAATCAAAATCGTCCCTTACGAGGGATTCAAGATCAGCGGGAAAATCCAGTTCGACGACACCTTAATTGACAAACAGTCCTATACCCTTGACCTCAGCTCTAAAAATTTCATTGAAGAAATTGCTCAAGCCAGGACATTTGGCTATGTTGAACAAGTCGAAGAACTCTGGGCCAACGGACTGGCCCTGGGTGGAACCCTGGACAATGTGATCGCCATTCACTGGGACAGGAACAGTATCCTCAACGAAGGCGGGCTCCGCTTTGCAGACGAATTTATTCGGCACAAGGTCCTCGATCTCATTGGAGACCTGGCCTTAGTAGGTTGCCCCATCCTCGGCCATGTCATTGCCAGCCGCTGCGGACATACTCAGCACCTGGCTTTTATGAAAGCCCTTGCCCAGGCATCAGACTGCTGGGAAATTATTGAGATGAAAACCAACGGAGGACATTCTGTTTTCCAACAAGTTGCCACATCTACAAAGGCTGTGGGAAATCGAATAAGACCTTTTTTCACCAGCCCTGCTCTGACGACACCAAACAGGATCGCCCCGGCATCTTGCTGACTAAAGAAAGCCTCGCACTGGCCCACCGGCCGGCCCTCCAAGCTATATACTCCTCCCACCCGCATAGATAGAACCAGCGGGTGGGAACATGAAGCAAACACAGTACAAGGTGGTCTACAGCTAATCATTCTCCAATAATCTTCACCAACACCCTCTTTCTTCTCCGTCCGTCAAATTCACCGTAGAATATCTGTTCCCAGGTACCAAAATCAAGTTTTCCTTCAGTTATTGCCACAACCACCTCTCTCCCCATAACCTGCCGCTTCATGTGAGCATCGGCATTATCTTCGTACCCGTTATGACGATACTGTTCAACCGGTGCATGCGGTGCCAGTTTTTCCAACCACACATCATAATCATGATGGAGCCCCGCCTCATCATCATTGATAAATACCGAGGCAGTAATATGCATGGCGTTGACAAGCAAAAGTCCTTCCGTAATTCCACTTTCTCGCAAACAGTCTTCAACAGTTGGGGTTATATTGACAAACCCTCTCCTGCTGGGCACTTCAAACCATAATTCTTTTCTGTAGCTTTTCATAATGCAGCACTCCCTAATAATAAATCACTTCTCTAATTTGAGATGGAACAAAAGAGTCAGCCCTGATCTCTTGCAAATTTATTAAGTATAATTCTGAAACGCCTTTGCAGAAAATGATAAATTGTTTTTTTAATATTCGCCAACCGTCGATTCTCGTTTCTCAGTTCCAAATTTTCATTTTTCAATTTTGAGTAATTAGTTTTCAGGTTTGAATTTTCATACCTCAGCACTGCAATCTCAACAGCCATCTTTCCTGAAATCGGGAGAGCATAATCCAGGAGATCAAGGGGTTTTAATCCTTCCCAGGTTTCCGGACAGTTCGGAAAATCAATAATCGATTCTTCAAAAAGAACGCCATCATCTTTGTGTAAATATTTCCTTGCCACCGCTTTATTTGAACTATCATATTCTTGAAGAATCTTTTCACGATCAGATCGTCCAAAATATTTTGTATTCGTAGTGACTGCACCGCTCTTCATTAGATACTCGGCGAGTACATCCACAAAATAACCGTTATTGTTCAAATTCATATGTCGAAAATACTCTGTTACTTCTCGAGGAGGAGAAATATGTGCCTCTTTGAGTTCCAAAGGTAAGTTATCGACTATTGATAAAGGCAAACCAGCAAGTTTGAAAAAATAGGCAACAGGGTCCGGTACAATAGTGCGAGGTTCAAAGGGCGCAACAAGTATATTCTCCTTACCGAATTCTTCAGCCCACCAATCAAGGATCAGCTCATAATCAGCACGCTTTCTCACTCTATCAAGTTGTCTATAATCATGAAGATATAACTTACTCCTGTCAGGTTTCTGCTTCACGAATTGTCCATATAGCGATTCAAAGAAATAGTCCTGCCGCCTGACATAGGCAACAATCTTGATGTCATCAAAATAATCCCTATAGCGACCCATTAATTTTGGAATTCCACGTGTTGCCTGGCTCAACCCCTCCTCGCTGATGATCGCATAACGGCACCCTGAATCGGTTATCTCTTTTACCGATAATTCAAAGAGCTCATCAAAATCACACACCTTCAAATCTTCCTGCAGATGGGACATTTTCAACTTATTAATGATCGACAAATAAAGGTATGAATGCTTTATCAAGCCAGGGTTAGGCCGATCATCAATAACTGGATAACAAACATCAAACTCCTTCAGACGCTCTCGATGTTCATCCAAGTACAATTGTATCAGTGAGGTTGCTGTCTTATGCCAACCAATATGTATAAATAATGTTTTTTTCATCTGTTTATAAGTAATCACTTTATAGGTAGCCTAACAATCCTGAAAATTCTTCAGTTCTCCAATTATTCACAAGAACCTATCTTGATTTTATTGTTTTTTCCAGGTGTTTTGCAGTTGCTTATGAAATACCTCGGAGACTTTCAGAAAACCTATTTTCATTCCATTCATAACAAATTCAAACAGACATTTCCCGCCGCAAGAGCACTCGCCACAGACCGATTCTTCATTTATATTCCAGCTCACCGAGTTACGGTAACAATTGACGACGAAAAATTTATTCGTAAAACAGAAGGGATAATACTGACTATAGAGGCTGATCATAGATCTGCTTGCTAAAATTGGCGAACTTACGGTGGAACGTTATTTTTCAGCAAAAGCCTTCGGTCGTTGAGCCTTTACCAAAGGGAGTCTATGATTGACCCCGGTCATTCTCGACTCAGCATTGTTCGGCAATGCAAACTATTGTGTGTGAACCGTTCAACGTTCTATTATCAGGCTACAGGGGAAAAACCTTTTAACCTTAAGGGTACCTTGAAAAATTAGATTTTTTGTTCAAAACCGAGGCATGAGAAAAATTTTACCGCAAGTGCCCTGCAAGAATCACCCTAACGAATAAGGATAGATTGTGCGAAAGAAGCGAGCCACGATCTTATCCTGGGTTGGAACTACGGGTACAAGTACCCTTGGGGTGCATATTTTTGATATTACGAGGATAAAATTTTTCTCACAACGAAGAGTTTGGGCGAAAAGGCAATTTTGCTAGGTGGCCTCAAGTCTGGACGACAAGACCCCTGATGAGGCATACTGGAAATTACCTCGGCCCAGAGCTGCGCCGGACCGTTACTGAAACTGGTGGCCTAATAATTAAATAAATTCCACCTTATTTACGCTACCAAGCTGTCCGAACAGGTGGGACCACTTCTCTAATAGCTTGCATCTGTAACAGCATTCGATAATTCATGTTTAGCAATATCTAGATTTTTTTGAGCAGATGGATAGAATTTAGGATAGAGGTCGATTGCTTTTTCAAATGCCAGGATTGCCTCTCTGTATTTTTTTATAGTTAAAAACTCATACCCCATATTGTTGTAAGCCACCGCCACATTTTCAGCCCCTCGTTTAAAAGAATCCATTGCTTCTTCATAGAAGCCGAGCTGAAAGTAGGCAAGCGCAAGGTTATTATAAATTTTTTTATTATTTGAGATTTTTACTAATGTTTTAAGCAACTGAACTGATTCTTCAAAATTACCATTCAGATAATAAGTGACTGCCAAATTGTTACTAATCGTTACATCGCGCGGTTGATAAGCCAATGCTGTCTTGAACCGAGTAATTGCCTGATCGTATTTTTGTTGCCTACTGTATATCAAACCAAGAAATTCATGTGATTGGTATTGCTCTGAATTGATCTCCAGTGCAGCAAAAAAATCCTGCTCTGCCTCCACAAATTTCCCCAGTCCGAAGTATGCCTTAGCACGACCTTCAAGAGCCACCGAATCCTCACTATTTATGGCAATCAATTTTTCATAGACGGCTTCTGCCTCAATAAATTTACTTTTTTTGAGCAACAACCCTCCTTGCTTATGAACAATAGACACATTATCCGGTTCAACCCCAAGTCCTTTTACGTAATAAATATAGGCCCTGTTCAGATCCCCTCTCGACAAATATCGATCACCAAGTTCTTCAAATTCTCCTGCTGTCCGTTTTTCCTCTAAAACCGGTTCTGATATTAGTTCATGCGCCGCCTGCTGCCGTTCGATCTGTTTATCAAGATTATAGCCCCCATCATTCTGAAAATATGAACAACTGTTCAAAAGCAAGGGAACAGTCAGTATGACAAAAACCATGAGTGGTTTGCTAATATACTGAAATAATGAACGAACGACATTTGTGTTGAAAATTAAGTCCTTTTTCATAATTAGCAGATTTTATTTTGATCTCCGAACCAAGGAGACCTTATTTCAAAAGACACAAAAAAGTTTGCCATATTAATAGGTTGAAGCAAGTAAAGACTCTTTTGCCAACGTAGAATAATCAACAACGATTTGAGCATAGCCTTCAGGGAATCGCACATTCGCCAGATCCTTTCCCAATAGCACCCTTACTCCAATGGATGCTCTTTCGAGAGAATCGACCTTTTCTATATTCTGAGCTCCCGGAATAACCCTGGCAAGTTCTTTTGCCACCAGTAAATACCCTTCTCTATAGAATATCACACTGTTATCAAAGTAAAAGTTTTTCGCGTTGGTTATCCTGCGAATATTAAAGCCATGACCACGGAAATAATCCGCACTTCTTCCCGCCATACCGGTAACTCCGTTACCGTTAGACACCTCTACAGCACCGTTTGAATGATTCTCGGAAGCTTGTATTCGATTTCGGACAATTGTTTTATTTATCTTCTCCGTAACAAGTCTGACGGTCGCATTATTCTTCGGTATTGAAGAGACGAATTCATGAGTAGCCTTCTTATCAGCAACACGTATGTTTTCCTTTGAAGGACTCACCCTCTCCTCTATTACCGTACTCACACTTGGCAGCCGATCAAAACGATCAGGAATGTCAACCTCAGACGTTACGACCTCGTTAATCTCAACCCCACTCTGTACCTCCTCGGAAAAAGAATTATCGGGTATTTCGTAAATCGGATCAATCAACGATGTTTCATTGTTATTTCCTGCTGGTTCAAAAAATGTTTCGGCAGCCGTCGCAACACTCAACTCTTTCGATATCAGTTCATCCGAGTTCTTCTCCAGGTCAACAATCGTTTGCGCAAGCTTTAAGTTATTTCTTATGCGATTGTTGTCCTCTGACAATCGTACAGCCTCATGCAATAACGCAAGTCCTTTTTCATAATCCCCACATAAGAGACTTGAGCAAGCATAATTATTATACAAATATGCTCCCTTTGAATCGCACTGTAGGGCCTGTTCATATGAATCGCGTGCCTTTTCACAGCGTTTAAGGGCATCGTAAGACATTGCTATTCCATTATAGGCCTTACAGTAGCTGCTGTCATTGCGCACAGCTTTGATAAATTCTGTAATGGATTTAGAATATTTCCCTTGTTGCTGATAGTACCGTCCCAGTTTGTAATGAGAGGTAGAAAGAGTTGACACCGGACGTACAGATGACCAGAATTTTTCGGCTGCTTTTTTATTTTTCAGCGTTCTCTTTTCAGTATCCAGCATATTAAAATATGAAAACTGGTTATCATGATAACCGCAGCCACTCAAAAACAAGGAAAAGAGGAGCAGACTCAGAAATTTACTTCTCCAAACATTTCCTCTCTTTTCTGCAATCCATTTTCTTTTCATAGTCTCACCCCTGTATAATCACTCGGAGCACTTGAATCGCCGCAGGCCCCGCAATAACAACAAAAAATGCCGGGAAAATAAAAAGTATCAAAGGAACAGTGAGCTTTACAGGCAGCTTTGCCGCCAATTCTTCAAGTCTGCTATATCTCTTTTGTCTCATTTCTTCTGCATGTATCCTGAGTGCATTTGCCACTCCGGTTCCATATTTATCTGCCTGAATGAGAAGACTTACCAGGTTGTCAATATCAGGTAACCCTGCCCGCAGAGCAAGGTTTTTAAGACAGGAATTACGTGACCTTCCGGTTTTCAACTCAAGCGACAGGATTTTAAATTCTTTAGCCAGTTCGGGACTGGTAATATAAATCTCCTGCGACACTCTGCGGATTGCGGCATCAATTCCCATACCTGCCTCCACACATACCATCAACAAATCCATTGCATCCGGAAAAGTTCTACTCAATTCTTTCTTCCGATAGTGAGCAACCACTCGCAGCCAGAGAACCGGTAGAAAGTAACCAACATACCCAAGCACAAGTGTAGTCAATAATGTCGCGCCATTAATGGGCCGAAAGTAAACAAAGTGAGAAATCATCAGCAGTATAACCGGGAGCAGAAAAAAGATGGCTCTTACTATCCGGTAAGAACGTATTGAGTTGCGGTTATAAATGCCCGCCCGCTGGTAAAAAAGCGGGGTATCGGAATAAATGCTTGTGTCGGCATCTTTTTTTCTTTTGCCAGACAATTTAAGAAACTCAAAAACCCCTTTTCCTTTTTCCCCTCTCTCTTCTGAAACAGGAACATCCAGCCCCTTCCCTTTATCACTCCACTTTTTTGTCCGCTTTATCAGATCTTTTTCTTTTTGCCGACCAGACAAAAAGAATGATAGAGCGACGTAAAGGAGAATGATAACGACAAATGTTGCCACTGACAGGATCAAGGGTGTATTTTCCATAAAATTACTCACATATCCAGTTGTACCAATCTATACATTATAAAAGAACCGATGCTCATCATTGTCAAAGCAGTGATTATCATATACGGGCCTAGTGGGTCACTTGCCAAAAGAAGAATATACTCTGGGTTAAGCATGAGTATCGCTCCTCCTGAAAAAAACGGTAATGCCAGTAGAATCATTGCGGACAGTTTCCCTTCTGCTGCCAATGTTTTTACTTTTTCCCGGAAACGAAATTTTTTTCGGATAACTCCTGAAATTTTCACAAGCATCTCGACCAGATTACCTCCGGTTTCTCGCTGAATAATCACAGATGTGACAAAAAATCTGAGCTCTGGAGAATCAATCCTACGTGAGAAATTTCTCAATGAAGAATCAAGGTCTCTGCCAAAATTGATTTCTTCAACAATACGATTAAATTCTTCACCTATTGGATCAGCCATTTCTTCGGCCACCATTTTAAAACTGGCCAATATTGAATGGCCAGCCTTTAAGGAATAACCCATGAGATCGAGAGCATCAGGAAACAGAGTCTCGAATCGATTTCGTCTTTCCTTACGTTTATAGAGAAGATAAAAGAAAGGTAGCAAAGCCCCGGCACACGAGATGACAATGGAAAGAGGAAGAACTGCCTGTAATGATGCACAGATCAGAAAAGATACGGCCCCAACAATCAGAGTAAAAAGGATAAACACACCAGCAAGAGTTTTCACACCACCCTGCTGCATAAGTTCGTCCAACTTTCCAACCGCAGGAATCGCTGCGAGAATAGCGTCAAACAACTTAATATCGCTGAATTTTCGATAATACAGGATGTCGAGCTCTTCTTCTTCCTGCAAACCAGTTGAATAACGTTCTGCGACCCTATTGACCGAACGTGTTTCAGGTTTTTGAAATAGCGAGTAAACCAGTTCGAATACAATTAGAATGAGAAAAAAGAGTGCGGCAGAGAAAGCAATTTCCATTGTTCACCTCTTCCAATCCATAAAGACCAATAACCAATTAGATATTCATTAAAAAGCCGACGCTTTAAAAAAACACTCGTTCAAAATGATATGATTGTTGTTCCCTTCAACCTTCGACCTTTGAGCCAGTGACCTCAACAGCGCCAAAGACTATTCCAGATCAGATAGATTTTCCGTTAGTGGAATCCCCATTTTTATGAATCGATCAAAAAACTTTGGCCGTATACCATGAGTGCGGAACCGTCCTGAAACAATACCCTCTTTATCCACACCACTCTGCTCAAATGAAAATATTTCCTGCATGGTGATCACACTTCCTTCCATTCCTGTGATTTCCTGAAGACTGACTATTTTTCTCGACCCATCAACCAGTCTTTCAACCTGGATAACAACATCAATAGCTGAACTTATGAATTTTTTAATGTAATCACTCGGCAGATTAAACCCTGCCATATTGACCATGGTTTCGATACGCATTAATGCGTCCACAGGGGTATTGGCATGCACTGTTGTAAGGGATCCATCATGACCTGTATTCATTGCCTGGAGCATATCAACAGCCTCAGCCCCGCGAACCTCTCCAATAATAATTCTATCCGGACGCATGCGCAGACTGTTTCGAACAAGGTTTCGCTGAGTAATCTGCCCTTTCCCCTCAATATTTGGTGGCCTGGTTTCAAGGCGAACAACATGATCCTGTTTAAGCTGTAATTCAGCTGAATCCTCTATGGTAACAATCCGTTCAGCAGGTGAAACAAATTGCGACATGACGTTCAACAATGTTGTCTTACCAGACCCGGTTCCTCCGGATATCAAAACGTTGAGCCGCGCTTGAACAATGGACTTGAGTATTTCACCAAGAACTGGCGTTATAGTTTTCAGTACTGTCAGATCTTTTAATGTCAGGGGGTCAACAGAAAATCTTCTGATTGAAAGGCAGGGACCATCAAGGGCCAAAGGAGGAATGATGGCATTGACCCGTGAACCATCCTCAAGACGAGCATCTACCATAGGCGAGATTTCATCTATCCTTCTACCAACGGCAGAGACTATCTTCTCTATGATTCTCATCAGGTGAGCATCATCCTTAAAACGCACCCTTGTTTTTTCAATTTTGCCGTACCGTTCAACATAGACAGATTTATAGGAGTTGACGAGGATGTCAGAGACTGAGGGATCCTGCATCAGGCCCTCAAGGGGACCCAAGCCTAACACCTCATCTTCTATCTCTCTTAATAGACGACCATGCTCTTTCGAATTCAGAGGCATAGCTTCCAGAGTTTTGTCGGCCAATATGGTTTCTGTTGCCTTATTGATCTCTCTACGCAACCGGCTTTCTTCAATATCATCAAGTAGTGACAGGTCTATTATCTTGGTCAACCTGTCATGAATATCTGCTTTTAATTCCACATAGTCATCAGAAACATTGATCTCAGCGACATTCAATACAGCTTCACTTGTTTTGTCCGCGCCATCTGGAGATTTTTCCAGATTTTTTAGAAGTGCTTGAAGGTCCAAATTGTAGTTCCCCTAATAGTGGCTCTCAGTTTTTCCTGAACCAGTTAAAAATACCGCCAGGTCGTTCAACAGCAGATTCAACTACAGACTCAGCGAGTGTTTGATACACCTTTGCAACATCTGATTTTCGAGAAATTTCAGCAACAACTTTCCCGTTATTGATGGCTCTCATGGCCAATCTATAGTTATTGGGTAT
The DNA here is from genome assembly GCA_030145625.1 of Desulfocapsa sp. Lineage (GTDB taxonomy): Bacteria > Desulfobacterota > Desulfobulbia > Desulfobulbales > Desulfocapsaceae > Desulfocapsa. The sequence continues at coordinate 27,478 of JAQYVF010000027.1, forward strand.
TGTCATTGAAATCTCCGAACCAATTATCTTGCTCGCCTCAGCCAGGCTGACCTGAGCCTTCTTTTCAAATCGATTGGCAATTATCCGGAGTTTACCATTAGCAACACCGCCTGATGAATAGATGGACTCCTGCAGTCTTCTCACATTTATAATGCAGGGTAGACTGAGAATGGAAACAAGGTAAACAGCTTCCGATTCAGCAAATATCTTGAAAGAATTATCATCAAAATACATACCGCTATCGATAATGATATAATCAAAAAACTGGCGCATGCTCTTCACTAATTGAAACAGAAATCCGGTTGGCAGATGTGCCTCTGCATCAAACTTGCTTGGTGCCGGCATCACATACACTCCAGAAGAATGTCTTACCATGGCGCTTTGCAGGTAAGCCGCATCAAGCCTGCTGAAATTTTTCCCGATTTCCTCCCAGTTTGTGTCTGTTTCAAGGTCCAGGAACAGGGGAACCTCACCGACGAGTCTGTTCATATCGACCAGGGCAACAAGCTTATCCTTAGCACATGCCTGGATGCTGGTTGCAAAATTGACGGCAAAAGTTGTTGTGCCAACACCGCCTTTTGCTCCCAACACACTAAAAATTTTCCCAAGACTTGCCTGTTCCTCGCCGCCAGATGTACTTTGCAAGGATTCTATCAAGATTTTATGAAAAGCCCCCTTAACCTCATCGGGGTCTATAGGTTGAGGAAAAAACTCTTTAGCGCCTGCCCGCAAAGCAGGAAGAAGGATATCAGTAGTTGTTCTGGATGAGGTGAGAAAAAGGCTTCCCACGACATTTTCTTTCAGCAGTGCTCTAATTGTTTCAAATTCAGTCGCCGGGTCACTCCCTATTTCAAGAACCAGGACATCTACTCGAACAGCGTCTTGATCTTTCTGCAGTGAAAACCCTTCGTAATTGCGAATGATTTTGCTTAGACTTTCACGAACCTCTCGCGTTTTGATTGCAAGTTGCACAGATAATGTTTTTGTTTGAATACTCATACAATTCCTTTGAATAAGCCTTTCATTTTCCTCTTGATTCAATTTTCCTCTTTCATTCTCTGTGCCTGCATTTCATTCGACAAGTACTGGGATCCTTGCCAGAACACCATAATTTGCTCCTCCAGTCCCACCAGTTGGCTTGTGGTCCTCACAGCTCGGAAGAAAAAATATGTTCTTTTTCTGGTACATTTCCTCGTACTCTTCATCTGTTAACGGGTCACCATTCGCATTCTGCAAGTTAAAATGGTCAACAAAATCCTTCCAGCATTCCTGCCGCGCAGCGAGTGTATCGGTTGTGGTACAACTCCAATCTTCCATCACGGTCGGAACCTCATTCATCTGCGTCCACGGATCATTCTTGTATTGGATCCATACGACATTTACCTCAACGGCACCAACGAGGGGTGAACAGGTATTGTCGATGCCACATCGAATTACCGGCAGCATAAGCGGCCAAAACCGGTCGGGCTTTCCATCACCGTCGGAATCCGCATACGCCTCCCAACAATCAGTAACATTCCCCAGAATATTATCCTGCACACCATTCTGGGTGCCCATTCCTTCGCCAAAAGTAACAGTATTAGGGTTAGTGGCATCGCAATCATCGGTCAGATCCGCCATGTCACTATTATTCGCGGTAGAACAAGGATCCTGGGTGAAATTTGTCCACATAGCAGTCATTGACGTGGCAGGATTGCCGCCACTATTAAGCATTCTCCCCATATTACAATTATACTGCTTTGTTTCCGGATCAAGAATTGAGTCCTCGCATATGGCAATCGGCTGATCAAGCTCTGCCGGATAAAGAGTTCCGGCAAAACCAATATAGGCAACGGCATCAGTACTGACAAAGAATTGATCAAATCCGAGAATTTTTGCAAAGAATGACGGAGTATCACTCCTGGCTGTATAAACCCTGACTGCATTGATAAAATCTGTATCAAGATCAAGTTCACCGAAAGAGCGCTCCTGCCAATTCGTTTGCGTTGTATTTTCATTTGCGGTAAACGTTTTGCTCGCAAAAGACCAATGACCGGTTTGAGCTGTTATTTCAACAACATCCTGGCTACCCGTTTTATTGGAAGAGGCGATACGAGTTGCCTCATCAATTGCCCCTTGACGATTTAAGGTACCATCACTTTTGAACAAGGTACTTGCTCCAGCAAGGGATCCGGCATCAGCGGCATTATGCAGTTCATTGCGGACACCATACAGATAGTTCACATCAATACTCAGAGCAGCAAACATCAACAGCATTGCAAGTACCACGGCCGCATAAACTGCTGTTGCCCCATTTTCATTCTTTCGCAACATGTTGTTATAGATCATCATCGCTGATAGCCCCCTGTTTCTGACTATTCCATTCGCATCACTGTTGTTCCTACCAAATCAATTGTCCCGTCAAATGATCCACCAATCAGATCGGTAAGATTAGGGAACACAAGAAAATTATAGGTATAGGTTACCCTGACGGTGACATCTCCCCCGGACTCAGGTGGACTGGGGACATAAGTAATCGTGATATCCTCGCTGCCAAGATTATTCGCAGCAGCTACACCAAAATTAACGAGATATCCGTTGGCATAGTCGGTCACAACAGTTTTGATCTCTGCTTCAGTTAACGGTGTATAGACAGGACTACCATCGATCAACTCGCTGTTAAAAACGATTGCTGCACGGGCACCTTCCCTTGAGGCATTGGTCACTACAGCCTTATCGAAAAGAAGAAGGCCAAACTCAACAATGCCAAAGGTGAGGACAAAGAGAAGAGGAGCTATCAAGGCAAACTCAACTGCAGAAACGCCTTTCTCTGATCTGATCATCACCGAATCTCCACATCTCGAAATTATTTGATAGTCATTCCTTCTACATCCACAGAATACGTTTCCGTTTTTGCAGCCGGTTCATCAAATCCCTCTTTGTAACGTTCAATAACTCTTGAGGCGACGTCTCCCTCAAGCCCAACTGATGAACCATCCTTGACTCCGGCCTCAGGATTATAAATTTGGCTTTGCTTTGCCAGCTCGTAGGATGTTCCGTAAAACCTGTCCACCTGTGTCTCCCGTTTTGCGCAACCGACAGAAATACCAAGCAGTAAGACTATCAGGATACTGAAACCAAATCCTCTTTTCATGATATCACTCCATTGTTCAAAATCAGCCTCGTTGGATGAATCAATGATCCACTGTTGATTATCAACACAAGCTACTCAGGCACGATATAACCAAAATCGCCATCCACCATAGGGGTTGCACCTGTTCCTTCAGCCAAGGAATCACCCTCTTTATTCGGAGCATGATGTTTTTCGAGCATTCCCAGCATGAGAAGTTCAAAAGGTGTCGGCGACTCGAAAGAATCTGTTGGTAAAGGCAGTTCATCTGCATCTATGGGTTTAACAAGGTGCGGGGTGACAATAACAACCAACTCTGTTTCATCCTTCTGATATCGCGTACTCCTGAAAAGAACACCTAATATCGGGATATCGCCAAGGATAGGAAACTTACTTACCGACTCTCGAACATAATTTTTGAGAAGCCCGGCAATGGCAAAACTCTGGTTATCCTTTAATTCCACAACGGTTGACATCCGACGGGTATCGATTGACGGCACAACATAGCCGGCGTATGAGATAGTCTTGGTGAAATCAAGTTCAGAGACTTCAGGAGAGACAACCAGAGAGATTGTATCATCCCCCAAGACCGTTGGAGTAAAGTTCAAGCCAACACCAAAAGGTTTCCACTCTATGGAAAAGCGATCAAAAGACTGGGCAATGGGAAAGGGAAACTCACCACCTGCAAGGAAACTGGCACTGTGACCACTTTGAGCTATCAAGGTTGGTTTTGCCAGGATTTTCAACAAACCTTCTTCCTGTAAGGCATCGATTGCCACGATGACCGTATCTCCCGCAATAAAGCCTATTACAGCATTAATCGAATTAGAGACTGTAAGCGGATTACCAGGCCATCCTCCACTGGGAATTGCGGTCAGGTTATCCAAAAGGCTTAAGCCGAAACCATCGTTGCCACTCCAGGCAAAGTTAACACCAAGCTGATTGCCCACCGATTTTGAGATTTCAGCTATTCGGACCTCCAGCATCACCTGTTGAATCCCACCAACCTGCAGCAAGTTGATAACCTTTCCAGGAGCAAACGCTTCAGCAAGAGTCAGGATTTTAGAAAGCTTCATAGCGCCTGAAACGGTTCCAGTCAGTGTCAGATAGTCCCCGGAAGACCTGACTGAAACGTTTTCATCGGGAAAAATCTCATAGATACTCTTTTTCAAACCAGATACATCCGGGCTTACAATAATTTCAAACGTTCCGAGAAGATCATTGTTTTCACCCCAGAGAGTCAATTGAGTAGACCCCACTGACTTGGCACTGACAAAAACCCAGCGCGGTGACTGTGTTTTTGAGTATATTAACTCTGCTATCTCAGGGTTGACAACATGAGCTCTTTTGATCACCGAGGTGGATTTCAACTTACCAAGCTTGTTCACTATTAAATTGATAGGTTGACCACTATTCGTGTCGATGCTGATCTCCGTTTTACCGGTATCTGCAGACCAGGAAGGATAACTCACGAATAGAACACTCAAAAAGCATAAGACGCATACAATCATCAGGCTTTGTTTTTTACGTTTGCTCTTCTCCATTCTTTACCTCTTTAATTGCCATCCATAGTTAAACTCTTGACGTTGTTTCCGTTCATAACCTCAACAACAAGTTGTTGTTTTACAATCGGTGGCTTAGGAGTAATAGCCTTCACTTTGCTTACCTTTACAGGCGCATTGCTTGCAGTGGCATATGATTTCAGGAGAGATTTAACCGTAATACCTTTGGTAAGAATTTGGTCTGTGTCTGAATATCCTCGCAAGGCAATCTGAATCCTTCCTTGATTAATGGCAAGAGCGAGTTTCTCCGCCTCTTCCAGATCTACCTCCAAGGTGACAACGGTGACTTTTTTAGAAGTCTTATCCTCAGTTTCCTGGGCCTGTGTTCCTACCGAGAGGACAAGGATATTTTCAAGAACCGTCTTGGTTACCTGAGTTCTCTTTTCTCCAGGTTTTTGCAGGGAAACAAGGACATCAACCAGATGGCCCGGATGCAAAAATCCAGCAACACCGATAACGTCATCGACTTTTACAGCCATGGCCCGTTTTTGAGGAGTGATGACCGCAGCCATCCCTCCTTTTGTAAGATCCGGGGGAGCAAGTGCTGACTCAAGAAGTGGTTCTGTCGCCTGAATTGGCTTAATAACAATCCTATCCACAGCATGGGTGAGATCAGTAAAATGACCATTTGGTAATGTTTTCCTTAAATAGGATGTCATGCGCAAATCCTGCTGTGTAATCTTTGCGCCCCTATTAAGATTACGATCCACCACTGCGATTTGGACAATTTCCTGATCACTTTCAGGTTGTAAAACAGTTGATTGCCTGGATGTCTTTTGATAGACGACATAGCTTACAAGAGAAGCCATGCCAAGAGCTATAACAAGAAATAGTATACGTACTGATTTATTCATATTCCTCTCCTCTCCATCCCCATTTGGTGATTCGTAGTAGCTTGATTACAAAACACCAAAAACAGATAACGTTTCCTTGTTTACCGCTAGATATATGAAAAACAGGCAAACACCACTTGTGATCGCAACAGCAAACGGTATTCCATCCTGCATAAGTTTTTCTTTATCAAACTTGAGCAATGAAATATCTTGGAACACACCCAGTAGCACCAGGGACTTAAATATCTTCGAGAGCGTTTGTCTCAATATCCTCCGGTACAGCATCAGTCCAAGCGCCATTACACCTCCTACAATAGCTATGAATAAAAAAGCACCGATAGTGTGTCTGAAGCCAAGAACGGAGCCGACTGCACACATCAGCTTCACATCTCCAGCGCCCATACCACCCATGAGATAGGGCAAAAGAAAAATAACAAAGCCAAAGGCCAAACCACCCAAGCTGAAGAGGACCCCATCCAAGCCGCCAATCAAAAAATAGATAAGTAATGCCATGAGGACGGCCGGCCAGGTCACAAGGTTTGGTATGCGGCGCTGATACAAATCAGTGACAGAGGATATGATCAGCACTATGATCAGTCCCCCATAAAGGACAAGCAGCATATAATTATTAGGATCAATATTCGACATAGTGCACCAAACACTCCCTTTAAACACACTGCATGGTAAGATTTTTGATGTTTCTTTACATTCTCCTTGGCCCCAGTGATGGTATTAAAACGAAGCGATGAGTCCAGAGCCATTCGGGAATGGCTCTGTCACCAGGCCAACAGCCTAAACACCTTCCTTTGTTACACCCCCATTATCTGGCAAGCAATGCAGATCACTCGCCTCTTCCATTTCAGGGAGAAACGAACAATCTGCCAAGCCTGAGCCTTGCTTTCATTAAGTAAGAGCCGTAATTAAAGCGTCTCTTATTGCAGTGAAAACCAACACAAGCTGCTCTCCCACAGCGGTCACTGAAAGAATGATCACGACTGCAATCAGAGCTGCTATCAAGCCATATTCGATAGCCGTTACACCGTCTTCCTCACGCCAGAAACTTTCAACCTTTGTTGTAAGCCAATTCATTTCGATCTCCTCTTTTGAATTGTTTTAAGCACTCCAGCCGTAAACCCACCATTTACTGCTGGAGCACACCCAAAAAAAGCATCTGATTATCTAAGTCACTATGCTGTCAATAGACCAGTCAATCCATCAATCAGTCTCCTTCATGATATTCCAAAGATTCTTCACTCAGGACGTCTTACCTGTATGTTTCCTTACTCTTTTTTTCTTCTCCTCCTGTCCGCGGATCTTTTCACAAGTATTACCACCAGCTAAATCCTCTCTTCACTGCGAGTTGCTGTGAAATAAAGGTCTATCGATTTATCCAGGTCTTCTTTTGTCATCCTAGGTGGCCTGTTTTCGTAAATAGCGATATTGACGAGTTGCTGCAGGATATCCCTTGGATGACAACCTCTCAGGGGTCTGATTTCGCGGAAGTATTTTTCCATCAGATAATCGACACAGTTCTTATCATACGGAATATTGAAGTGTTCGGCAGAATCTTGAAATATGGTTATGAAGTCTTCTTCGCTTGGGTCCAGCATGCGAATTTTATAAGGTATTCTTCTCAGCAAAGCTTCTTCAAGAATCTGTCCCGGATCCAAGTTTGAACAAAATACTAGTAAGGCGTTGAAAGGAACCATTATTTTGTTCCCACTGGGCAAGGTCAGGTAATCAATTCGCTTTTCAAGTGGCAGAATCCATCGATTCAATAACTGCTCAGGACCTGCTCGCTGCCGACCAAAATCATCAAGGACAAAAATCCCGCTGTTGCCTTTCAGCTGTAGAGATGCTTCACAAATTTTTGTTTGAGCATTATAGCCAATTTCCAAAGAATCCATGTCCATCTCTCCACCAACAACAACGGCGGGACGTTCTATTCTCAACCAACGCTGATCTGACTTTTCCTTTTCATTGTCAGTTTCTACTGGATTATGAAATTGAGGATCATAGAGTTGTATTAATTGTCCCTCAACAATGATGGTTTTGGGGATGTATACGGCGTCTGTGAAACACTTGGCAATTCGTATTGCAACTTCTGTCTTACCGTTTCCTGGGTCTCCATAGAGAAACAATCCCCTGCCGGAATTTACAGCAGGGCCAAGTGCTGCTAAGAAATCATCAGGTAAGACAAGCCCAGCAAACGCACTTTTCAACTGTTTCGGGCCAGGTCGCTCATTTCGAATCGATTGGGTTTCAATACTATTCAGGTATTCGTTGAACTGGACAGGGGCCGTGCCAATATAATTTGATTGCTCCCGTGCCAGCAGGGCTTTCTGCCTACCGGTTTCTGTCAGGATATAATCAAAATCATTCACTCCGGAGGTGGATTGGTAGGCAAGGATGAGTCGTTGCTTCAAATCATACAGCAGATCACTGAAGATTCTGAGTGGCAGACCAATCCTTTTTGCGATCTGCCTACCGGTTAGAGATCCACAAGAAAGGATAATTTTACAGATAAGGTCTTCTACAAAAATCTGGTTTAAACCAGTCTGTTCTAGAATTTGGGGAGATTTCGGAAAGAATTGATCGGAAACATGAATATCCGCCTCTTCAGGTCTTGGAGTCAAAATTTCACTGAGTGTGCGGACCATACGTATGCCCCTCTAAATATCAATTTTGAGGTTAACATCCACATCTTGTAGGCGTCACTGCAATGGATATGACAAATAACTTAGGAAACCATATTACCTCACTCACAGCCACCATACATGCAAACTACTCACTTCTTCTGACAGAAAGCGACACAACCACAAGGTGGTATACTGAATGTTATAGCAAACGAAAGGCGTCTGTCAATAGGTACAATTACCTATATTATAAAGGAGGGAGTATTATTATTCTTTGTGAAATCATTCAACTTTTCATCATTTCTATTTAGAAATCAATGAATTAATACTGAAGAGTTGTTCGTACAAATTGTAAGAAATTGATATATTTTTTTATACTTTTTTTATTAGTAATCTGAGGATACTATAAGCACAATCATGTACTAATGTTCAGACCAGACACTTATAACTACAAAAAAAACTGACAGTTACGGCATACAATCAACACAAAATATGTATAATTCTCTTTATCATAGATTTTAACAAGAATACCAGAACCTAAATCGAATTAAACCTACCTACCATCCCTCCTGTTTTGTCCCCCCAGTTTCCTAACACAGAACCAGGCAAAAACCAGGACAATGAGCAACACCGCAAGAAATCCATTCCAGCCATATTCCGCATAGGCATAACCAGGCAGCACCGATCCGAGGCTCCCTCCTGTATAGTAAAAAGAGATATAGAAACCGTTGGCTAAGGCTTTGTTTTTGGCAACAAGGGTGTTGACGTAGCCGGAGAGAAGGGCATGGACCATAAACATCCCAAAACAGAAGACAAACATCGCCCCAAAGAGGAGAACAGGGTCAGTGACCAGGAAAAGCAGAGTTCCTAAAGCAAAGATAATGATTCCACCCTGTGCCGCCCTGATTTCGTTGCCGAAAAAGCTGATAATCCTATGCACATTCAATGATGCCACGATCCCCATACTGTACCCCAGATAGATAACTCCAATCCCGGATTCTGTGAACGAACTGTTGAGTTCTTTCAGGCGAAAGGGAAGAAAATTCATCAATGCCGCAAAGGAGAAAAAAACACAAAATATGGTAAGATAGAGCCAGATTGTATGCTTGCTGCCCAGGAGCACAACCATATCTTTCCTACTTGGTCGAGCATAGCGGAGACTGACATCCCGAGTCAATCTACCAAGAAGAAAAAAAGCAATGATCAGAAGAATACCCAAAACAAAGAAGAAAAAACGCCAGCCAAAGAGATCTGTAAACAGGCCGGAGAGAAAACGTCCGAGGAATCCGCCCACTATTGTGGAAGAGATGTACACACCGATAGACTGCTGGACCTCATGCAATTCTGAGGTAAGAGAGACATAACTCATCAAGGAAGTAAGGATGGCAGGGATCAACAGTCCCTGCAGGCCCCGGATGATGAGAAGCGAAAGATAATTATCACTCAATGCAAAGAGGATTTCCAAACTTCCAAGGAGAAGGACAGCGCCTCTGACCAGAATCTTGGCAGAAAAGCTCTCGAGCAGAAAACCGTAGATCAATGGGGCGATGCCCAAGGGGGTCATCATCAAAGTGGTAAAGAGGATAGCCTGAAATTGACTCAGACCGAATTCACGCTGAAAAACCGGCTGGATTGGTTGTGCTGCATAGAGGGAACAGATGGTAATAATGGTGCAGAAATAGACGATAGCCTGAGGGCTACGAAGATGTCGACAGATCATAGCAGAAAAGATTGCTCAGGAGAGGATGGAGGGATAGCCTCTCCTCTTATTCTGCCGAATGGAGGGGATCCTCTTCCATTGCCTGATAATGATCTTTCACGGTAAGCCATTCGTGTTCCTGCCTGAGAAAAGAATCTACGACAAGGGGATCAAGATGCTCTCCTCGCTCCTGCAGGATAATCTCCCTTACCTTTTCATGGGGGTAGGCATCCTTATAACAGCGTACGCTGGTCATGGCATCATAGATATCTGCCAGAGCCATGATCCGGGCAGATATGGGAATTTCATCTCCTGCCAGTCCTTGCGGATAGCCTTTTCCATTGTACTTTTCATGATGAAACATTGCCACATCACTGGCTGTTTTTAGATAATGCGATCCGGTTCGGGAATGGATATCCAGCAGCATTTTCCCACCGATGACAGAATGGGTTTTCATTATCTCAAATTCCTCAACAGTCAGGCGTCCAGGTTTATGGAGGATATTGTCCGGAATTGCGACTTTCCCGATATCATGGAGGGGCGTGACCAGTGCTATTTCATCAACAAAGGGTACAGTGAGAGACAGTTCGCTGCAGTTCGCCTCTAAGTCCCGACCCAATAATCCTGTATAACATTGAACCCGCTCCAAATGATAACCCGTTTCTTCAGAGCGATACTCTGCAAGTTTAGCCAAAGAGAGAATTAATTCATCCTGGCTCTCTAACTGAAGAAGCCGTATGCCACTTTTAATCCTGAGCTCCAACTCCTCGTTCAGGGCAGGCTTAGTCAAAAAGTCATCAGCACCTTCATTCAGTGCGTGGACAACGGAATCCTTCTCTTCATTGGAAGTAAGAACAATGAGATAAATATAACGAGTCTGTTCCTGCCGAATTCGCCGGATCAATTCAAACCCGTCCATGGTCGGCATCTCCAGATCAGTTACAACCAGTCTGATATCAGAATGAATCCGGAAAATGTCAAGTGCCTCCATCCCATTCTTAGCGCTCAGAACCTTGTGTCCCTGCTGTTCGACCAGCATACGCAAAAGCATGAGTTGTGCAGGATCATCATCCACAACCAGGACGGAAAATTTTGAATGATAAGGTGCTGAAACAAGCTGTTCTTTCATAACACTCCCTTCCTAAGCAACGGGGAAGCAGAAAAAGAAAGCTCCCCTGCAAGCTTTTCACTTTCCTGCAGCTTCTGTGCCTTAGCACTCAACTCCAATGTTCGTGCCAATTCCATCTGCGCGTCAAGCCCCATACCAAGCAGGGTACCTTTTAGCCGGTGAGAAGCTGCAGCAACAACGACAAGATTACTATTTTTAATACCTTCCTCTATATCATCCATGGCCTGTTGCACTGACTTGAGCGATTCCTGAACCAACTGGCGCAACTGTTCATCTTCCAGGGGATAGGTAGTTTTCATATGTTCGAAGACAGCCCTAACTAATTCTTCTGTCTCTATCCCCTCTTGATTGCTGAAGACACTGATGTCCCTTTTCTTCTCTTCCGCGATCACTCCATCTCTACAATGCAGAAGAATGTTCTTAAAATCTTCCAGTGAATACGGTTTAGCCAGGAATTCATCAATCCCCGCCTCTCGACATCGAGCCCTGGATTCCTCATCGTTATTCCCGGTCATAACGATAAGAGACAACTGCTTCCCCTTATATCTATCAACAAGAGACGTTACCGGTAAAGCCTCCTTGTACTCAGGGAGTATGCTCCCTGCCTGACAGGATCGAATAATTTTGGCAGTCTCAATACCATCCAAAACAGGCATTTCCATATCCAAAAAAACCACCTCGAAATCCTGCCGAGCAAGTTTTTCCAGTGCTATCATACCATTATCCGCCACGGTAACCCGGTGACCAGCATCTACAAGAAGCAGACATGCCAACTCTTGGTTAAACGAATCATCATCAACAAGGAGGATATCCATCCCCTCACCTCCCAAAGCATCTAATACTTCACATACGACATGCAGCAGATTCTATTCTCTATAGCCACCGGTAAAAAAACAGACAACAAAATTTTCCCGGAGACACTGTTACCAATCAATATTGTATATTACCCTGAACAAAGGATGACGAGCAACTCTTTTTACAATGACAATTATATCTCTTCAAGATCATCACCGATCATCCAGTATTTGCCTGACTTTCTTCAATAGCTGTCCCATAGCCACCGGTTTTTGTAAAAAAGCTGCCACCCCAATTGCGTCAGCCTTCTCTCTACTCATTGCTTGACTGTAACCGGTGCAGAGGATAATCGGAAACCCGGGATGAGTCTGAAGAATAGATCTGCTCAACTCCTTTCCGGTCATTCCAGGCATAGTCATATCAGTCACCAAGGCCTGATAACGATCCGGATCCTGTTCAAAAGCCTCTTGCGCCGACTTTCCATCCGGAAAACAGACAGCAGTATAACCATGCAGTTGCAGGACTTCTTCCAGATAATGTCTCACATCCATTTCATCATCAACAAGCATTATTGTTTCCGTTCCACATAGCGACATCTCTTTATCGAGCGATTGAGGTGCAGAAAAAGGAGTATCTTCACTGCACTTAGGCAAGTACACCTGAAAAACAGTTCCCTGTCCAGGTTCACTGCTTACCATGATTTTCCCGTTCAATTCCTTCATAATTCCATGGACAACGGCAAGGCCCAGACCGGTTCCTTTTCCTTTCTCTTTTGTAGTAAAATAAGGTTCAAAAATTTTCCCTACAAACTTAGGATCCATTCCAACCCCGGTATCTCTCACCTCCAAAAGAACATACTCTCCCTGTTCCAGTTCCAGTTTCGGGCCAACAAATGCGTTAGTCATCACACACAGTTCAGAAAGTTTCACTGTCAACTTTCCCGCCTTTTCTCCCATGGCATGATAAGCGTTAGTACACAAATTCATCACAACCTGATGGATTTGTGTCGGATTAGACAACACCAATCCATCCGACTTGATATCCTGTTCAATGGTGACAGTGGTGGGTAGAGTCGAACGCAACATCTTCAGAGCCTCTTTGACCACAATAGAGATGTGGATCGGTTGTTTCGGTACATCAGACCTTCTGCTAAACGTCAGGATCTGGCCCACCAGATCACTGGCACGCTGACTCGCTTTTTTTGCTGTCTCCAGACAAGAGCTAAATTTTTCAGGCGAGTCTTTCTGTAAGAGTGCCAGTTCAATATTACCAAGAATTACGGAAAGGATATTATTAAAATCGTGTGCTATACCACCAGCCAAAGTTCCGATAGCTTCCATTTTCTGAGCCTGGAAGAGTTCTCTTTTCAACTCCCGATGCTGGGTCACATCAGTTCCGACACTGAGTATCTCCTTAAACAAACCATCTTCATCGGTTATCGCCTTGTTACTCCATTGAATGTAGACCCGTCTTCCATCTCGACACACATTTTCATTTTCATTTAACTTGTAGTTCTCAGGATGCTCCAAAATATCTTTAATCATGAACTCCAGATCTCTACCACTACCTGTATTTTTGGGTACAATGGTATCCATCACATGCCAGCCAATAATTTCTTCGGGCTTATAGCCAAACAGCTCCAGGCCAACTTGGTTCAGAAAAACAATTTTCCCGGTGTGATCCAAACGCATGATAACAGCATTCGCACTCTCAACCAGACTTCGATACTGTCTTTCGCTGAGATCAAGTTCTCGGGTCTTCTCACGAAAACGGGCGTTGAGGATTCGGTTATTGAGAAAAAGTGCGCAACTGAGGCAGACCACTCCAACAAGGGTCCAAAGAAGCCATGACGGAACAATGATCTTTTCATAACCCTTTGCTCCCATCCAATATGCAACTCTTTTGTAATAAAATGAATTTTTTTCCTGCTTCCAGAGTGAAAGCTGCAAATCTATCTGCCTGAGCAGATCGAGATATTCTCCTTTACGAGTGGCAAAAAAGATAGAAAAAGGTGCAAACTGAATGGAACTGCCAACGAGGCCAAAATCTCCAGCATGACGAAGCCCATAGTGTTGAGGCGCTACACCGGCATCCGTTTCACCTTTTTTCACAGAGTCAAATACAGCGTCATGAGAGGGGAACTTAACAATCTCGCAGGAAACACCAAACTGCCTACTGGTTTTCACAAAATTACGACCATTAACATCCTTCTCCATTACCGCAATTTTCTTTCCTTCCAACTCAAGGATATTGCTGACATCGGAACCAGGCCGTAAAAAAACCTGACCCCATATATCAAGGACCGGCTCTTGATTGTAGTTCAGTAATTCTTCGCGCTCCGGGGTATGAGCAACGGTGGTCAGCAGATCAATGTCACCTTTTAAGAGGCGATCCATAGACTGAGCCCATGTCCCTGCAACGAAGCTCAACTGCCAGTTATTTTCTTTAGCGATCTGTCGAATCAAATCGGGATACAAACCATCGGCTTGCCCATCTTCATTGACGAAATTCAACGGAGCCAAAGAAAACACTGAAACACGGATCTGGCGCCCCGAATCGTCTTCGCCCCCAAGAACAGGGAACCCGATCAAAACACAGAAAAAAAAGCAAAACAAAAAAATGAAACCATTTTTCAACATCTACTATCCTTTACAAAAACAGTTTGACAACAGTTCTTAAAAAACGATACCACATTGTACTGAAAAAGGAAAAATATTAGAAAGCACTAGTCAGGCGAGACGACCCATGCTAAAAAACAAGCCCTGACAGATAATTAACAGACCATCTTTTTTACCAAAAACATTTGTATAACAGATATGGATATCGTTACACTGACGGGTATTGCTATAGCATTAGGCATGGATGCCTTTGCCGTAGCTCTGGGAGCAGGAGTCTTTCTTCGACCGCTAACCGGCAGACATCTCTTCCGTCTGGGGTTTCATTTTGGACTCTTCCAGGGATTGATGCCTATCATCGGATGGATGGCAGGGCTTGGCATGCAAACCTTTGTCACCTCCTGGGCTCCCTGGATCGCTTTTGGACTCCTGAGCTTTGTCGGGGCTAAAATGATCCATGAGGCGCTGCAGGACAATAACGAAGAGATGGTTAGGAAAGACCCCACCCGGGGATTCACTCTGGTTCTACTCTCAATAGCCACCTCGATCGATGCCCTGGCAGTTGGGTTTTCTTTGGCCTTAATCGGAGTAACCATCTGGTACCCCGCCCTGATCATCGCCTTCTGTGCCGCGATCATGACAGTGGCCGGACTGTTACTGGGCAATACAATCGGTACAATCTGGGGAAAACGAGTGGAAGTCCTTGGCGGTATCATCCTTATAGGTATTGGACTGAAGATAGTTTTACAATCCTGAGCTGTGATGGTAAAAAAATCGGTCAGCTTTTGCTAAGCCTTCAACGTCAGGAACTCCCTCAAAATACTCCTATTGCCAGACAGGTAGAATCCGCCCACTACCTGTCGGTATCTCTTTTCCCGCTTTTTCTTCCTCAACGGATCTCAACACCATTATCATGTAGGGCCTTTTTTACCTCAGAGATGGGCACCTCCCTGCGATGAAATATACCTGCGGCAAGGGCTGCCTCAGCATCGGTTTCCTGAAAAACGTCAACAAAATGAGCAGCCGAACCAGCACCTGATGAGGCGATGACCGGAATGGAGACTGCCTCCCGTACCTGTTTGATCAGCTCCATATCAAAGCCGCTGTTGGTCCCATCCTTATCGATACAGTTCAGAAGAATTTCTCCGGCCCCAAGTGCCTCACAACTGGTAGCAAGCTGAACAGCATCAAGATCACGCCCTTCCCTTCCGCCTTTAACTGTGCATTGATACCAGCAATACTCCTCTCCATCAGGTCCTGGCAAGGCTGTTTTTAAAGTATTATGAGTGGTCTCCTCAGGACTCTTTACATAAACCCGGCGTGGATCCACGGAAATGACAACGGCCTGGGCTCCATAGACAAAGGAGATCTGCTCAATGGCACTCTTGCCAGTCTTTTTTCCTGTGCGCAGATATTCTTCAACGGTATAGCAGGCATCAGAACCGATGGAAATTTTGTCGGCACCGGATCTGAAATATTCTGAAGCCACATCAAGGGCTGTATACTGTTTACCATTGCTATCGGTAAACTCACGAATACCTCCTCCAATGGTAAGGGGAACAAAGACATTCTCAGACGTACGGCGCAGGACCTCGAGCATGGGTTGATCCTGCATGGGGAAATCCCTAAAACCGGTGATATTTAGAAAGGTGATCTCATCAGCCCCCTCCTCATAGTACCGTTTGGCAAGTTCCACCGGTTTACCAAGATTTCTCACCTCACCAGCATCCCGCACATCATACTGATCGCCCTTGGTTACAACAAGATCACCGTTATCATTACTCCGCACATCAAGGCAGGCAATGACGCGTTTGGCTATACGGGTTTCAGAGAGCTTCCCTGTTTTTACTTGAGAAGATACAGTGAGTGTCTCTACTGCCCTTTCCTGTAGATACTTCTCCAAGATAGCAAGCCCCACCTTTCCACTCTTTTCAGGATGAAACTGAAAGGCGGCGACATTTCCCAGCTCCACTCCACTGACAAACTCCTCTCCATAGTTGGTGGTAGCTAGCAGCCATTCCCTATCTTCTTCCATGAGAGTGGCCCGGTAGGAATGCACAAAATAGAGTTTTTCATCATTGTATGAAGAAAAAAGAGGCGATTCCTTATGCAGATTCACACTATTCCAGCCAATCTGAGGAACGGACAAGTCACTTTCTTTAAACCGTTTAACTTGCCCCTTAAGAATAGACAATCCGGCCACTCCTGGAGACTCTTCACTCCCTTCAAACAAAGCCTGGAGAGCGACACAAATACCGAGAAAAGGCTTGTCGGAGCGAATTCGTTCGATAAGAGGTTCGATAAATCCGTCTCGCTGCAGTCTCTCCATAACCGAGCCATAACTTCCCACACCGGGAAATATCAATCGTTCTGCCTGCAAAATATCGGCAGAACTTTTGACATCCTGCACACTGTATCCAAGTTGTTTAATGGCATTTCTGACACTGCGGATGTTGCCGGCACCATAATCGAGTAATGTTATCATGTTCATCAGGTATTCAAAATAGAGTATTCAGAAGTCAAAAATGAAAAAAGAAACTTTCCCATTAATACCTCCATTGCTAAAATTTCGGGAAATAATTTCTACAGAAGAGTTCCTGTCTTCTGGATTGTCGTTGCAAAATTCATTTACAGAAGCCTATTCGTAATTATTCAGCTAATGCCTAATAACTGGCGAACAACCGCTCTGTAACTGTTTAGCAGTGCTTTATATTCGTTCAGTTAGGACTTCGAAGCATACTAGTGCTATTCGAGAAGACCTAAATGGACGAAGATGAAGTGCTGCTGAATAGTTACGCCTATTCTTACTTTCACAAGAGTAACTTGTGAAGAATTAATAAGTTATCATACAGGCTGATAATATTTTCCGTGGGCGCAACCACGACAGAGTGCCTTGCCGTCCTGTTCCACATCACGGCAATCCTGCACCCACTCACCACAGCCCTCACACTGAACGCGCCGAAGCGGTCTGCCAGGCATATCCTCCTCCGGAATCTTCACCTGCACCTCATCAACAGTGAAGAGCTCATCCTGGGGCATAACGCGGTAAGCCTCAAGCTGACGCGTGTATTTATTCTCGATCTCCGGGCAATATTTTTTGGAAAGTTCACGCGACTCTTCTCTGGCCACGATGCGCACAGCTTTCCCAGTCTCTAGATTTACAAAGGTAGCAGCCATGACTCCATAGTCTACCCAGCGCATAGACCGTTTTCCGAGACTGCAACCAGTGACAGACTGGATAGCATCTGTGGCACAACGATCAATCTCAACCAGGACATAGAGCTTTTTTCGATCTAGTCCGCGAGGATCCTGGATACCGATGGCTTCCAGACCGATCATGGACAACCTCACCCCGATCACCTGTCCGGCACAGATATGACCATGCACCTTGGTTGAACGCTCTAACAGTAAATCAAAAGACTCCATTGCTCCCTCCGGGAAATACGGGCCGAACTCCTTGTCAGCCCTTTGTTCAAGAGTAATCAAACACAAAAATCACAATACCCATGTAGGCATCCAGTGTCAACCAAGGCAGGAAGCAGGGAGAGAAAAAAGGGAGCTCAGTTTCTGAAATCCGGAAGATCGAAGGGAAGATCCCGGCCTGTTTTCTCCAGCAGTTCACGGCAATATGAACATGTTGTGCAATTTTGCCCGCACTGACTGAGATGTTTTCTAAACCCTTCAGCAAGGAGGCTGTTATCCACATAAAGACTTCTTGCCAGCCATTCCGTGGTATCAAGGAGTTCCAGGAGATTCCCCTGATATTGTCCCTGACAGTATGCCTCGATTACCGGTTGCAGAAAAGAAGGCCCCAGAGTCCTGCCGCAGAGTTTCAGGCCATCAACCAGCCCTAAATAGTAAGCTGAATCCTCGGGGCGAATAAAAGGAGACTGGAAGATTCGTGCTGGTTGCTCCCTTAGCAAACGGATACATCCCAGTTCTCTGTTGAGCACAAAGGTCTGTTCTCCGACAAGCCCTGTATTGGCAAGCCCGATATGGGCATCATGGGTAAGTTTGAAGGGACAGTGAAAAATACACCCTTCATTGGCCAGCAATTCCAGATGCAGGTCAGGCCAGGTCTGCCTGCACTTCTGTACCAGATTGAGCAGAAGATCAGGACTCCTGTTCAAACTACGATCCAAAACGATCTTGGTCGGTGGGCGAAAAGGTGTATCTTCAATATGCAAAAGACGATTATGGATTTTAGAATAGGATTGAAAAAGCGAGTTGACACCAGGGACCGCCTCCAGGCAAACCGCTGTCTCAGGACTGAAATCGCCCAGAGCCTGCAAAAAATAATAATCGTTAAAAACCAGGCCCTGCAAGCAATCCTCGGCAAGGAGAGCCTGCAGACGTGAGACAAGATCAGCCAGAAACGCTTTATCACTGTAAAGAGCCGGATGCAGGAAACGGTTGTTGCAGAGTGCATACTTGCCAGGCCCCGGCAACATGGAAAGAAGTTGACTGAGACGTCCGACATCATGACAGTCAGAGGAGTGCCGGCCATCCAGGCCATATGAAGTATACAGACTGAAGTGCAGGGAGTGAAGAAACTTCAGATGAGCAGCGAGGAAGGCAGTATAGTCCTCATCCGGAACAAAGGGAACATCAAGAAAAGGGGCACCCCCTGCTTCCATCAGAATTCAAATCCCTTCTGCGCCTTGACACCCGAGCGATAAGGATGTTTGACCTCGCTCATCTCTGTGACCAGATCCGCAGCATCGATCAATTTCTGCGAGGCGTATCTGCCGGTGATAACCACATGCATATCCTCTGGTTTATTCTCCAGCACGGTAAGAATCTCTTCTTCGGCAAGCATATCGTAGTGGGCCAGATAAGTAAGTTCATCCAGGATAACCAGAGAGTAGCGGTTTTGCTCAATGACCGCCTTGGCAAATTCCCAGGCCTCCAGAGCTACCGTTTTATCTTTATCCAGATCGTCAGATTTCCAGGTAAAGCCCCGTCCCATGACATGAAAATCCAGAAGTGGGGAAAATTTCTTGGCAGCCTCCATCTCACCATATTTCCAGCTGCCCTTAATGAACTGTATAATACAGACCCGCTGTCCGTGCCCCAGGGCCCTGAAGGCAAGGCCAAGAGATGCTGTGGTCTTTCCCTTACCGTTGCCGGTAAAGACTGCCACCAAACCTTTAGTTTTGTGTTCCTTGCCGTATACCATGACTGAAACTCCTATCATATAACTTGGAAACAGCATGCAGGGCGGTATCGCCGAAAACCTCACCCACGCAGATAAGGGCCGTCTTTTTAATACCGGCTTCTTCGACCCTGGCTGCAATATCTGCAAGCGTTCCGGTAATGCATTGTTCATCCTCCCAGGTCGCCTTTTCAACCACGGCAACAGGAGTATGAATGGGATAGCCGCCAGCGGTCAATTCCTGAACCACAGTCTCGATCATAGATACAGATAGGAAAATGAGCATGGTGGTTTGGTGACTGGCCAGAAGGCGCAACTTTTCCAGTTCCGGAACCGGAGTCCTTCCTTCCTGTCGTGTGATTATTACAGTCTGTGAAACCTCGGGCAGGGTCAATTCAGCCTTCAACGCTGCTGCAGCACCAAAAGCAGAACTCACTCCAGGTACGACATGATACGAAATCCCCAGTTCATCCAAAGCCTGCATCTGTTCCTTAATGGCACCGAAGATAGATGGATCACCGGTATGCAGCCTGACCACACGTTTTCCTTGGCGCCAGGCAGCAGACATGATTTCCACGATCTCTTCAAGGTTCATCCCCTGGGAATCATAAATCTCGGCCCGGCACTCTTCCAGCAGTTGCTTGTTAACCAGACTTCCGGCATAAACAATACAGTCAGCCTCGTCAAGGAGTCGTCTCCCCTTCAGGGTGATCAATTCAACATCACCAGGCCCTGCTCCGACAATAGCCACAGGACAATTCTTCTCTTTACTCATGAACGAACTCCTGAATCTGTTTTATTCCCACAATAATTTTGATTGGATTGTACTGCTGTCGCTCTCCCTCAGGATAACTGAATCGCTGCACGGCAAGTTCTCTTATTTCCACTTCAAGCCCATGGTCATAAAGAATTTTCGGGGCCTGTTCTGCAGTTTTTTCAATAACGGCATTCACCACCATGATCCCACCCGGCAAAAGCCTGGTCACACAATAATCAAGGATCTGTTCCAGGTTACCGCCACTGCCACCGACAAAAATCCTGCTCGGATCGGGCAAGTTGTACAATGCATCGGGCGCCATCCCCTTCACCAGTTCCAGGTTCCAGGCAGCAAATTTTTTTCGATTGTTCTCAATATTCTTCCACTGCTCTTCTTCCTTTTCAATGGCCAGGACACGAATTTCAGGAAAGAGACGGGCAACCTCCAAACCCACTGATCCGGAACCGGCTCCCACATCCCAAAGGACCCCATTTTTGGGCAGGCGCAGTGAATGAATGGATGCCGCCCGCACTTCATTTTTTGTTATCAGACCCCGGCTGTGACAAATTTCAGGCTCCTGTAATCCGAAAATCGGTTCAGCTTCCTGGGAAAGATTCCGGTTCACCAGAATCATCACATTGGGATCAACAAAAGCTTGCTCAGCGATTTCCTCAAGGCTCCCCTTAATCAGTCGTTCTGTCTCAAACCCGAGATTTTCACCAACATGAACCTTTATCCCTGATGTATATTCTTTTCCGCACTCCGTTAGCAGTTGCCGGGCAATCATATTGGGAGTGTTCTGCCTGTCGGTGAGTATAAAAACCTTAGGCCACCTTAGAAGGCTGACAGCAAGGTTCCCGGCAGGACGTCCATGGAGACTGACAAAATGAGCATCATCCCAGGGTATCTGAAATCTGGAAAAGGCAAGCTGCATGGAAGAACGAGCAGGAGTAATTTGAATCTCGGTTCCAGGAAATGCACTGATGAGCTTGCGGCCAATTCCAAAAAATAGTGGATCTCCAGAGGCGAGCACCGTCACATCGCCATCATGGAGAGAATCCTCAATCCGCTGCAGTGTCATGTCTAGAGGGACAATGGGAATCTGTGGAGGCAATAGTTCCCCCGGAAACATTACCGTCAAGTTTTGATATAAACGAGTAGAGGCTACCAGTATCACGGAAGAATGAAGGGCATGACGCAGAACAGAGAAATCCTGGTCGACCCTATCATCAAAACCAACGAGATGGAGTACTGATCCCATTGTCAAACCTCCCCATCAGTCATGGCCACAATCGTGGAAGAGGCATCAACGAGATAAACGATTACATCGATTCCAGAGACCTCTTGGCAGTAGTCCTGTGCAGCTTCACAGACCCGAAGAATCACCTCATTCTCCCCCTGCTCCAAAAGGCGTCCATAGATTTCACGGGCGGTGTTGGATCCCTCCAGGATTTGCAGGAGTTCTGAACTGCAGCCGAGCCCACTAAGAAATTTCAGGGCTGCTATTACCTCAAGCGCCCCATTACGTACATGGGTCTGCGGGATCTTCATCCCCCCTTTCATCACTTTGGCCCACATGGCAGCAAGGTGAATCTTCTGAAAGTTATGGCGAGCCGCTTCCTGCAATGAAAAATGGAGATAATCCCCCATCATCACCTGCGCCTCTTCAGGCAGATCAAGATGTTCCTGTACCGCCCGTTCCGATGTTCTCCCTGTGGAAAGAATAACCTCTGTCAATCCAGCCGCCCGAGCGACATCCATGGAGGCGGTAATAGTTGCAGTCCAGGCATCCGCTGAAATCGGGCGTACAATACCGGTAGTGCCAAGCACAGAGAGGCCGCCCACAATACCAAGACGATGGTTCAGTGTCTTCTTTGCAAGTTCCACTCCTTGAGGGATGGAGATGGTGATATCCAGACAATGTTCCTCTTCCCCATTTCCCTCCACTAAAGCCTCGGCAACGGCCTCCCGAATCATCTTCCTCGGAACCGGATTGATGGCAGGCTCACCAACCGGGACAGCGAGCCCTCTCTTGGTAACACTCCCCACACCAACCCCACCCAGGATCTGGAGTGATTCGCCTCTATTCATGTCCTTCTTTTGATAACAGACAGAGGCCTCAATCCTGGCACCATTGGTCACATCAGGATCATCTCCGGCATCTTTGATCACTGCCGCCATGGCAGCACTTTTCTCAGAATCCATAAAATCCGAGTGAACAAGATTAAACCTGACCCGTGAACCATCGGGAAAGGGTATCTCCACAGAGTCCTGTATCGTACCGCTGACAAGCAACAAGGCTGCAGCCTTTGCAGCTGCTGCAGCACAAGCCCCTGTGGTATATCCGGATCGTAGTTTTTTCATAAAACAACAAAATCACCCTGTTCTACAGAGTAGATCTTATACTTTTCTCTTTAGGTGGCCTTTATTGCTTTAACATTTCTTTACAATGATCAGGACGAATGAATTAAACAATCTGCCCTGGATATATTCAAAATTGATACTAAAGCAGGTCGGGAAAAAATGAAACACCGAAGCTCTGCCTATCACAAAAAATATCAAACCCAATGTCTTAAGGTGGCCTTAAATGATGAGGTTTTTGTCACTGACTAGTGCCTGGTAATAGAGTAGGTTATATTGACTGTGTCTGTCTATTAATGATAGTGCAGCAAATAACTACTATTCAAGTTTTCTCATGTGACAAAAAAAAGGCTATCCGCTTGAACAACCATAACATATTCATATCTGCAAAAAAGTTATCCACTCACACCACCTTTTTCACAATTACGATCATCTGTTCTTTATGCACCGCGTTGTTTACAGGCTGCAGTACGACGAGTTATTCGAAAAAGATGCTGCCAAAAGATAACACCCGCAATGAATGCGTTATTCTTCTCCATGGCCTGGGTCGGACCTACCATTCCATGGAAGACATGCAAGAAAAACTTGCTCAGGAAGGTTACCACACAGTTAACCTTGATTATCCTTCCAGAAAAAAAACTATTGAAGAGCTGGCAGCAGAAGATATCCCTCCTGCACTCAAGCAGTGTTACAGCTTCAATCCAGATAAAATACATTTTGTCACTCATTCACTCGGTGGCATAGTAGCCCGCATGACCATCAAGCAAAACAGACCTGAAAAACTTGGCAGAATTGTTATGCTGAGTCCGCCAAACCGGGGTAGTGAAGCGGTAGATAATCTAAAAGAACGATGGTATTATTCCTGGATCAATGGCCCTGCCGGTCAAGAACTGTCAACATCCGAGGATTCTACCCCCAATCAACTTGGGCCGGTTGACTACCCGGTTGGGATTATTACAGGTGACAGACAGGCTTTTTTTGACTCATGGCTACTGGATTTGTTTCGGGGGGCAAACGATGGGAAAGTCTCAGTGGAACGTGCCAAGGTCGAAGGAATGACAGATTTTATAGTTGTTCACCAAAACCATACATATATTATGAATTCCGACTATGTCCAATTTGAAACAGTCAACTTCCTCACCAACGGATTTTTTTCACATAATAACAAAACGACACCAGACTCATCAAAAAAACAACTAACTAATTAAAGATGAAACAAGTAAATATCGGTTTGAAAGCCAGCTTTCATTATTTTGTCTTTTTTATTATCGCTCTCCTTCTTTCCGGCTGCCAACCCAAAGTTTACCTCATGCCAACCCCCATTGGTTATGATAAAGACTCCATGGCCTTCTTCGAATTATCCGAAGCCAAAAAAGAAGGTAACTTTCTTTACACCCTGTACGCCACCAACCGGAATCCTTTTGAGATCTCCTATAACTACAATAAATACAGCATATTCCCTTCTAATTCTTTACGACTTGGTTATGTGATTCACCGTGTCGGTGATGAAGATATGAGCTGGGAAGATTTACGAAAAGAATCTCTCACAGAAAAACGGTCCACCAATCTGCTTATCGAGAAAATAGAATTCATGGAAATGGCCCATTATGACCTTACTGGCGACATGACGCAGGATCCTGATCCGGAAAGAGATTTTTTCAATATGATCAACCAAGAACTTGATAAAATGTACAATAAAGATATTTTGGTCTATGTACATGGAGCAAACTGTAATTTTTACAGGGCCACAGCCCAAGGTGCCCAATATTTTCATTTTACCGGTCACAATTCTGTGGTTTTAACATTCTCTTGGCCTTCTGCAGAAAACATACTCAAATATAAGACTGATGTTCTCCACGCCAAGCAAACAGTTCCTGCCTTTGCCAGGTTAATCGAAATTCTGGCCAAAAACACAAAAGCAAAAAATATCAATATTCTCGCATATAGTGCCGGCGCCCAGGTAGTTTCCCCTGGACTTGCTTACTTACGCGATATGTATCCTGATATCAAACCTGAAACATTAAAAAAACGATTTCGGATCGGTGAGGTCTATCTAGCCGCACCGGATTCGAACTTCGCACCTTTTATTGACAGGTATATGAAGTTTAAAGATATTGTTGAACGCACAACCATTAACCTTAATCAATACGACAAGGTCTTACGGATCTCAGCCATTCAAAATGGAATATCCAGACTTGGCAGACCCAATATCAATGAACTGACAGAAGAAGAAAGGCTGGCAATCGTCGAAGCATTGCAAAAGGACAAGCTGGATTTGCTTAATGTTGGTGATTCTGAAGCACTTAAACTGGGTGGGGCTCACGACTCCTGGTATAATCATCCATGGGTAAGTAATGATTTGCTACTGTTAATGCTTTTCAACGCAAGTCCAGAGGAGCGTGGATTAGAAAAATATGAGTTGGGAAATGGTGCAACAGGATATTTTTTCCCAAAAAATTACGATCAAATAATCAGAGAAATTTTAGAAGCGGAGCAAGATGAATTTCTGCAAAAATTACAGCAATAGAAAGAGCTCTAAAAAAAAGAACAATCTGTTTTATGAATAATTTTGTCTAGCTATTAGTTATTGTGACCTATTGTAACAATAAAATCTCCACAGTTACAAATAACGCAACTAGTAGATTGAAACAAAATACATGGCTAGATAGGGCATTAAAAATATACGGTACAGCTGATGGTCGAACAGAAAAAAAACAGCAACATTAAACTGCTATTCAAATCAGGGATTGTTCTTCTCCTTATTCTGAGTTGGGGATGGGGCATTATTGCTCTATTTTTAAACGCTCCCGGTCCAGACTGGTTAAAATCATTGCTTACAATATTCTTTGCAACGCTCCTGCCCGGAGCTTTTATTGTTAGTCGTTCATTTTTAAAAGGATTTTTTTTCTGTCTTGCCGCTTTCATCGCTCTTCTCATTTGGTGGAACACGCTTCAACCGACGAACAACAAAGAATGGGCCCCGGATGTGGCGCAAATATCACACAGCGAGATCCTGGGAGACAAGCTTATTATGCATAACGTTCGTGATTTTCGTTATATAGACGAAATCACATTTCAAGAACGTTGGCAGAAAAGAGAGTATGATTTGAACAAGCTTCAGGGCTTGGATCTATTCCTTTCTTACTGGGCTTCAGATTCTATTGCCCATATTATATTGAGCTGGGATTTTGGCGGCAATGATCACCTGGCCATCTCAATTGAGACCCGTAAAGATAAAACACAGGCATATTCAGCTGTTAAAGGTTTTTTCAAACAGTTTGAATTATCCTATGTTGCAGCAGAAGAACGAGATATCATTCAGTTACGTACAAACTACAGAAAAGAGCGCGTTTATCTGTATCGACTCAACACTCCAAAAGAGAAAGCTCGTGCCTTATTGGAAGACTATCTCACCGAGATGAACAGACTTGTTGATGAAGCGGAATTCTACAATGCTCTGACCCGAAACTGTGCCACTACGATACATCTACACGTAAAAGCAATTCATCCAGATGAGCCAATACCTGTTGACTGGCGCCTCATTCTCAGCGGCCATCTTGATGAAATGCTGTATGAAAATGGATCCTTAAAAGGAAATGCGCTGCCTTTTGCTGAACTGAGAAAAAGGAGTAGAGTTGATCAACGGATGCAAAAATACGATGGTGATAATTACTCAAATATGTTGCGAGAAAATACGCAACAACTTGGCCTGATAGATTGAAAAAAAATGGTCGGGACGAGAGGATTTGAACCTCCGACCCCAGCGTCCCGAACGCTG
>JAQYVF010000049.1 GCA_030145625.1 Desulfocapsa sp.
CTCTCTTTTAATCTCCTACTTCCTGCAACCCTTTTGCAACCGCAAACCAATACGCACGAGCAGATCACTATAATTTCCACCATGTTCCATTATAAAGGGTGACATATAGTTCCTAAACAGTAAAAATAAGCTTTAATGGTGCCTATATAAGACCTTAATTAAGGTCCCCATGTAGGAGCGGATTCATCCGCGAACCACCCCCCGCTAACAAAAACAGACAAGCGGACCGCAGCAAACTCTGTTGGCAGATGAATCCGATACTACTTTTTATTCTATTTTCCTGGTTTCCCTCTCCCTTAGCCCCCAGTGCTTCACCCTTTTTCTGCCAAGTTTATTATTCTAAACAAACATTGCAAAACAAAACGAAATGTCTACAATACTAAACATGGACTTGCTAAACGACATGGAAGCTTTAGGTATGCAAATACAAAAAGCACGAAAACAACGAGGCTTGTTACAGTCGGACATTGCAGAAAGTGCATCAGTGCGACGTCAGGTGATCGGAGAACTGGAGCGTGGTGTGTACAAAGGTTCACTGCGGCGTACCATTGAAATTTTGCGAACAATGGGATTACGCCTCACTGTAGAACCTGTTCGTTTTCCGACATTGGATGAACTGTCCGATGAATGAGAGAATAAAAAGAATACGAATAAGTGTACCGGAAGGTGACAGCGGCACATTGGAGAAGACCCATCGCTTCTCATTTGCCTATGATCATTCGGTACAGCAGATACACCAGGTTTCCTTAACCATGCCGGTACGTCTGCAAAGCTACAGCCGTGGCGCAATTCACCCTATATTTGAACAAAACCTGCCAGAGGGTTTTGTCCGTCAGCGCATCACTGAACGTTTACGAAAACATATGCGAATTGACGAGATGCTCTTTCTTGCACTGCAGCGTGATTATGGCATAGGGAGGATCCAGTATTACTCCAGTCAATTTCCTGAAAGTGAAGTTGGCAAGGAAGACCTGGCAGAAATTCTCAGGTGGCAGGGTAAAAAATCATTATTTGATGAACTGGTGAATAAATATTTACTCCAGACCTCTATCAGTGGCGTACAGCCCAAAGTTTTGGTCGGTGATAGTCGAGCAACGTTCGATACGCCGGGGCTGATCATTAAAAGTGGCCTTGATGAATACCCAGGACTGGCCGTGAATGAGTTCTTTTGCATGACTGCGGCGCAAAATTGCGGCCTGAATGTACCAGCATTTCACCTGTCCGACGATCAGTCTCTGTTTGTCATGCATCGGTTTGATCTTGATAATGATGGTAGCCGTCTGGGGATGGAGGATTTTTCCGTTCTTCTGGGTGAGAGGACGGATGACAAATATACAGGATCCTATGAGTCCCTCGCCAAAGTTGTTACTATGTATTGTGCGTCTCCACGAAGAGATCTGGAATCATTCTTTCGTTTAATAGTGTTAGCCGCTGCTGTTGGAAACGGTGATGCACATAAGAAAAATTTTTCCCTCATCTATGAGGATATTACAAAACCTGAAACAATACGTCTGTCACCTGCCTATGACATAGTTTCGACATTGGCATATCTGGAACATGACACTCCGGCACTCAAAATGAATGGTCAGAAAATTACTTTCCCAAGGAAAACAGAGCTGAGCCGTTTTGGAAAAAAAATAGGCTTAAAAAAAACTCTTGAAACCATAGAACAAATCGCCGACACTGTCAGCGATACCCTAAAGGATCAACGCTCTCTCTTCGGGAAATATCCGTTTATTTACAAAGCAATACAGCGCTCCAACTCTCACTGTCTGTGAGAAGCTGTGAATTCACTACAGAAGAAATGTTGGCTCAACCCATCATTACCGACATCAACCGCCTGAAACTACAGTTCACTTCTCTCAATCCCTGTCCTTTCCGCCTTTATCTTCAGTCCTAAGTCCTTTTCTTCTCCATTCCCATACTAACCGTAGAGGCCGATAAAAATTATAAAGGAAATGTCAAGGATGCTGACAGAGGCCAGCTCTGCCATTCTTTGATTGTAGACAGGAAAGAAAGGCGAATGCATACCGGATTTTGTCTGACAAAGTATCCTTGATATTTTATATGAACTGTTGAAAAATACCTCGATATCATGCTGTTGTCCAAAAAAATTCCATTCGACAAATGCTTGGTGACACTGTTGCCGATGACCTGTAATTGAGCATCGCTAACTATCCTGTCCATAACCCCATCAGGCAGTCGTAAAGAGCACAGTCTATGACTAAGCAGTAGCCCAAGAAGACACATGCGTTTGTAGTGGGGGGGGCTGCAGCGTTACCAGAGCCTTTGCCAGTCGAAATCTTTTTTCGATGGCAGAAATACTTGCCATAATAATAGTGATAGAATAGTATCACTATTATGAGAATAGAAATTGTGACCACACTGAAGAGGCAGGCAACAAAAATCCTGGCAGACTTGCATGAATCTAAGGATCCTATCCTGATCACCGAGCATGGCAAACCCTCAGCCTATCTCGTTGATGTGGAATCCTTTGAGCTTATGCAAAACCGGATGCGCATACTGGAAGGGATTGCAAGAGGTGAGAGGGCTCTCTTGGAGAAGCTCACATATACTCAAGAACAGGCTAAGGACAAGATGAAAAAATGGCTCAGTTGATCTGGACTGAGCCAGCCCTGCTGGATCTTGATGAAATTGCCGAGTATATTGCACTCGATGACTTTAGGGCAGCTCAGAGACTTGTGGAAAAAGTCTTTGAACGTGTTGAAATCCTGGAGTCGTTTCCCCAATCCGGTAGACTCCCCCCGGAATTGAAGCACACGCCATATCGAGAAATTATTGTGGGACCATGTCGGATTTTCTATCGGGTAGAGGAAGATAACGTCTATATACTCTATGTGATGCGTGGAGAAAGCCAGTTGCGCAAATACCTACTTGAGAAAAGAGACTAGAAATAACAAATAGTTTATTGTCTCATCTTTAGTCCTCCTCCCTCCCTCCGCAGTCCTTACTCATCTAATCCCTTCCGCTCTTCTTTCTTGCTATATTTCCTTTTCCCCCCTTCCCATACCAGCCGCAGAGGCCGAAAAAAATAGTAGAGGAACGTCAAAGACGGTGGGAGGGGCCAGGCCTGCCGGTCCTTGCTGGTGGGGCGGAAACAAATCCGGCAAAGAAAACGATAAAGGTGCTTTATCCTGTCCGAAAATGAATCTCTGATACAGGTATGGAGAGTTGAAAACTGGCAAGAATAATCATCCTGTTCCTGCATGGCAGGATCAAGAGTCAACCTGAGCAGGATTTTCTTCCCAACCGGCAGTAATTTTTTGTTGTTATCCAGTTCGGCCATTACCAGTGGTGGCAGTTTGAGGTCAAAGAGAAGATGGCACAAGAGAAGGCCGAGCAAGACTATGCGATGAGCTCGAAGATATCTGCTTTGTTCAAAGACTTTAAGCCAGTTGATCTTTTCCGTGTTCCGGATAAGCTCGGAGATACAATTGATATTCTCGAGAGGTTGCCAGCAATGCTTGGAAGAATGAATGCACAGGAAAACGATATTGTCTTCCACTGACAGGGTTGGGAATTGCCAGGCTGCAAGTTTTATCGTTGTGGCTCTTTCAATGATATCTTCCAGATAGAGAGGCACAAGAGAATAACGACCAGTCAGTTCCCAATGCAGGTCTATATTTATGTTGTTGCTGGTGTTGACCATTGCAAAACAATTTTCCTTTCTGAGGAAAGCCTCTTTCCTATCGCCTGCAATCTGCGTTTCGCAGTTATACCCGTTGGCTATCAGCAGGTTTCTAGCCTTGATTGCATCTTTTTCTGCTACTAGAAAGTCCAGATCACCGAACCAACGGCGGTTGATATTACCGTATGCTGCCTGGGAGAGGGCAGGTCCTTTAAACGGAATGACCTGGATAGTATTGCTGTTGAACAGGGCAATAATTTTATGGAGATTGGCGGTAAAGAGAAGGTTGCTGGCGCTGGCAGTGATTGCTGCTCGATGAAGATCTTCCAGAACCTGCTCGGGAATGTCATTGCAGACGACAAGCTGCAGATGGCGAAAAAGGAGGAGGGAAAGTCGGTGAAAAGCCGCCATCCTGAGCAATAAAGACCAGTCTATTTGACTGGTTACAATCTGTTCTGCTCTATTTTTCTGTGAACTACTCAGGTTGATCCTGGCGCAAAGCAGCACCAGTTCAAGCTCGGGGCCAAATGGTGGCAGACCTTTGGGGAGTAGTGCCTGGTGTGGCATGGTTATTCTGCCAGGGCCTTTTTATAGACAGCAACTGTCTGCTCGGCAATCTTTGGCCAGTTGTATTTCTCAATAATTCCTGATCGCAACAGTCGCTGCTCTTTATCTGACAACTTAATGTCAATCAGTCGGTCTATTTTTTTTGCCAGATCACGGACATCTCCACAGGAGAAAAAACGGTCATTATCCAGGGCGACTTCTTTATTGGCAGGAATATCGGAGACCAGCACCTGAAGTTCATAGCTCATTGCCTCCAGCAGGGCTATGGGCAGTCCTTCATGGTAGGAGGGGAGGACAAAGAGACGGGCATGACTGAAGACCTGGTTCAGTGATTCTCCAGTGATATAGCCGGTTAAAATGACCCGCTTATCCAAGGCTGCAGTTTTTTTTAATTTTCTACTGTAGTCAGTTTCGTGATCAGCATCACCAGCGATGACAAGTTGCAAGTCTCCCTGGATTTCCTGAAAGGCTGCCAGCAGATCATGCAGACCTTTTTCAGGGACAAAGCGGGCCGCTGTAAAAAGATACTTGCCGGGAACGATGCCGACACTCTCCAGAAAATCAGTATTGCTGCTTTTTTCAGGTATCGGCACGCCATTATAAATCAGATGAGAAGTCCGTCCACATCGTTTTGTAATGATATCTTCGATGACCCTGGAAATGACGATGATCTCGTTGGCAAATTTCATGCCAACAAACTCCCCCAGGCGCAATATCTTTTTGGCAAGGTTTCCCCACTTGGCGCGATTGTAGTCGGGACCATGGTTGGTAATAACGACTCGCAACCCAAGAAGCCTGGCAAGTGGAACCATCAGACCGGGTCCGATAGCATGGATATGAATGAGATCAACGCCCATGAACCTCGCCTTTAAAACAGCAAGAAAGGTGTGAATGATCGCTTCAAGACTCTTTTTGCGGGGGGCATTGAGATGCACCAACTGAACTCCGTTCCAGCTGGGGTACTTTTGGACAACGTATGGTGAGCGCGTGGCGAGGATTACCTCGTGACCATGAGCAACAATGAGAGGGTAGAGTTCCTGACAGTGTTTTTCGACTCCGCCGGGTATGTCAGGGATACCCCGTGTTCCGGTTACAAAAATTCTCATAACAGTTCCAAATTCCTACCCACAGATTTACAGTCTTTCACCTGCCAGCAGTGTCTCCATGTAGGTTGGGGTAAGCGCCTCACTCATCCTAAAAATTTGGGTTTCGCTTTGCCTTGTCGCGAGCACCGCAACTATGAATTTCCACAATCAAAGCGTAACCCAACGTCTTGGTATAACACAACAGCTAAACCCAACCTACTATTTTATGCTTTCCGTCTACCCCTTCTTCCCAATGGGATCCAAACACACAACCTTCCCATTGTTCATTATCACCTTAAATTTGTTTTTTACAACCCATTTCAGCGGAACACTTATCCGTTTTTTCATCGCCGGCGAGGCAGACCCGATCATCCAGCACTGTTGTTCACAGTTCTTGACCATCTTTCGGACCTTCTCGGCCTGCTCACTGTTCCAGATGGTGTCGAAATCCTGCTCATGCAGGTTGCCCATTACCATTGGCTGTTCAGATCCATTGCAGGGCATAACATTGCCAAAGGGATCAACAAAAAACATATCTGTTCCCACTTCACAGGGTAGAGCCCGTTTCTGCCCACGAGCCTTTCTTGCCAAACCCATGTTAAAGTAGGCTCGAAACCAGTTCTTCGGCTTGTTGGTTTTCAGCAGTTCCACAGCAACATTTTCAAAGGTTTTGGCCACCTTTTCCTGATCTTCATACTGGTTGTCAGTGGTATGGAAATAGAAAGAATTATGGGTAGTGGCTGTGGCAAACTCCAACCCCATGGCATTGGCCAGTCGATAGAGCTCGATCATATCATCCGCATTGCGGTCGGAAACGGTCATCCCGAAGCCGATATCGGTGATTCCCATACCCTGCAGGGTAGTAAGGGTCCGCAAGCCGTGATCAAAACCATTTTTGATGCCGCGTAATTCGTCGTTGGCAGCAGGCAAGCCTTCAATGGATATTCTGATGCCGACCCGGTTGCCGAAGCGTTCAAAAAGTTTGATGATCCGGTCGGTAAAATAACCGTTGGAGCTGATCACCAATCGTTTGGTCTTGGTCAAAGCCTTTTCAACGATCTCCTCAATATCTTTGCGAAGAAACGGCTCACCGCCGGTGATATTGATGAAGTCAAGTCCGTCCGGCAGCTTGTCCACCATCTCAGGGCCATACTCTTCTTCTTTTTTGCTGGGGTGCTGCCAGGTGTTGCACATATAGCACTTGGCATTACAACGGTACGTTACGATGAGACAAGCTTCCATGATTTATGCTCTAGTTTTGCTTTTCCAGCCACTGTATACCAAATCGGGTCAACCGATATTGCTACAGTTTGCTTCTAGGATTTTCAGGTAGTTGTGTATTCGATGAGGCCAGCATGCAATGCATAGGTTAACTATGCCTCATAAAAATATTTACGATCTGTTACTCCAATAATGCTCTGCAGCTGCTCTCTACTTGTCGGAGTTTTACAAGGAAGAAGTATTTTTTCGGCCTGGGTCTGAAATCATCCATGGTCTTGCTGCCTATGCTCTAGTAAGAAGCCCAGAGTAGATCTCCAACAGCTGCCGATTATGCTCTGCCAGTGAGTACTCCTGCTCAAGCTTCCTTCTGGCGGCACGACCCATTTGATCTCTCAATTCAGCATTACCTGCCATGAGCTTCATCTTTGCTGCCAGTTCAGTCGTATTACCCATTTCAAAAAGAAACCCTGTCTTGCCGTCTTCAATCTGTTCAGGGATGCCGCCGATCCGGCTGCCGATAATCGGTTTGCCGAAAGCCATGCCCTCAAGCACTGCCATGGAACAGTTTTCGTACCATTCGGACGGAACCACTACAAAGGCCGAGTTGGCAACAAGGTCGTTCAGGGCCTGGCCACTCTGATAGCCAAGGAACTCAACATCAGGATATTCCAGGACCAACTCTTCTGCCAACGGCCCGGTACCGACAATCTTTAAAGGCAGATTCGTTTTCAGGCCTTGATGGGCACGGAGCAGGGGCTTCACACCTTTTTCCTTGGATAACCTGCCAAAGTAGAGAGCATAACCCTGATCCTGATAGTTGGGTTGGTATGCATCAATATCAATACCATTTCGGAGCACCTTGATTTTTTCTTGCGGGATGCGCTGCTCCGTCAGATCTGCGAGGAAACGGCTGGGAGCCAGAAAAAGATCAACCCCGTTATAACTCCCTCGCCACTTATGAAACATGGCTTCTGCTGAAAGAAGCAAACCGCGCATCCGGGAATCTTGACAGTTCATGGTAAAGGCATTCCAAAACTTTCCCCCTGCGCAGGCGTTACAGATTACATCATCTTTCAAAGCAAGATAACTGGGGCATACCAGTTTGTAATCATGAAGGGTCATGACAACTTTCACTCCATGCTTTTTCAATACAGGAATAATGGAGGGAGTGAGTTGGTGATAGATATTATGGAGATGGGCTATCTGAGGCTTTTCCTGAAGAATCAATTCTTCAATTCTTCGTACTGCCACTGACGAATGGACAAAGGAAATGGCTTGCTGGAGTCTCTGGGCTATGCCGCCCCCAGAATTATAACTGGTATTAGGTACAAAAAAATCTGCATACGGCGAGGGAAGATTTCTCTCATCCATCATGGAAAAATCAACAAGGTCATGTCCCTGCTCTAACAGGAAATCACGTTCCTGAAAAAATACGGTTTCAGAGCCTCCGTTAAGGTGGAAGAATTTATTAGCGAGGAGGATTTTCATTTGATTGTGTTAGTGTTGTCAATCAATGCTTTTATTTCGCTTCTAGCGATCCCTAAGGCGCACATTACAAAACAGCCTTGGCTATTAAAAAGCCCACTACCTATCATAAAGATAAAACTCCATGCCACGGCCAGAGCTGATAAGATCAAGTAGTACGTTGGTATCCTTGATTTTGATCTAAAGCAACTCCAAAAAGGTGAAAGCATATAGCGCCAGTAGAACACTTGGAAAAGCAGTCCGGCAATACCCAGTTGACCAATGTACATTGCATAATATGCATCGTTCACAAACATTGTATTACCTCTATACAACCCGTAAACTTTATCCATCCCCAGGTTGTAGTAGAGTGGTGAATAATAAGTCCCTGATGCTTGAGAACCATAAGAAGCGAGGCCTCGTCCGAACAAAATGTACCCATTCGCTAGCACCTTAGGAAGATTAATGAGGAAAGCACGTCTAGCTGTAGTATGTTCCCGGGGCATGTAATAGAGACTCACATCCTCCTCTGCCAATTTTATCACGGAAATAAGGGTGGCCGCGGCCAAAACGACAATTAGCAAAATGGAAAGAAATTTTGTCGCAACATTTTTACCCTGCATAAAGTCATAAAACTTTTGGAAGTACAATATGACTGCAAAAGCCAGAGCAAAAAAGGCCATATGTTTGCCTTGTCCACTCGCAATGAAACCAGCAGATAGCAAACATAGAAGCAATATGTACATACCTCGCCTATTTTTATTTAAAAACAGCAAAGAAAAAAGAAACAACAGTGCTGACGAGCCGGCCATTTCCCAATTCTGGCCATAATGCCACTCGGAAAGCCCCAGGCCCAAAAGTATCCAATTGTAGAGCATGTAGGCTGCAAAGAGATACAATAAAATTGTTTTGTGCCTTGCTCTTAGTGTCGTACTCAAACCAGCACATAATACTCCAATAAGAAAAGGTTTTAGAATGGTTGTTAAATCTATAAGTATTGCTATCGTGAGATTTGAGTGAATTAGGTATGAATATGTAGCGCTAGCGAGGAAAAATATTGCAGTTTTTATGATAGGCGCACCCAAATGTTGTTTGAATGCGACAAAATAAAGCAAGAGCACCACAACCAAATACTCATTGGCAAAGGAGAAATTACCAATGGTTTGCAAAGTAACCGATGAGAGAATGATAAAAAATAATGCTGTGCTTGATTTAACCGACATGGAAAAATGTTACCATTTAGAATTCTTCTCTAGCGAATTTTTTGCAGTTATTCCGGCCCAGATCGATTGTTTATTCAGAGGTTGAGTCGACACGGCATTGGCTTGTCGCTTGGTTAACGGATGAGACAAATGTATCATTCAGCAAATGAATTGCCATGATGTGGCAATTCATTCCCAAGTTAAAAAAAGATCAGCGATAATTTTCTGTAGCTCCTCACGATTCCGTAGCTCTATAGACTGCAGGTTTTCAATCAAAGAACTCGAGTAAGGAATCGAAAACGATGGTTTATTCACATCGTCCAAGTCGAGTAGAAGTTCTTCCAAACCAGCATCTTCAAAAATCCCAAGGATTTTCATCTGACTGGATTTATCGATAAACCCTATGGGTATCGCACCATATTTATAGGCAAGCAACAGAGTATGCAGGCGATTGCTGAAAACCAGTTGAGCTTGGCCATAAAGTGAAGCTGCATTCTCAAGGGTTATTAGCTCTTCGACTAAGAACACATTGTCATGCCTTTGGATTAATGCTTGATGCAGTTCATGAGCAAAATGCGCATCTGCGCCTACCTGATAGGTGATTTGTATTGAACATCCATATTGCGTTTTCAACGCTTGGGTGAGAGCAACGATAGCATCTTTCAAATGTTCAATTTTGGAAATGTCATTTTTGTATAGCGAGGACCGGAAAGAAAACACACAATTCGATACAACTGGCGATTCCATGTCAAGCTCTTTACTCTCGACCGTATAGGCCCATGACAGATCCGGGGCAATCTTCGCACATTTCACCCCAGCATCAAAGCACATCTTTTGGGACAAGGAGTCTCTCACATAATAATGGTCAACGAACATTGAAAGTATTCGCTCGGAAATCTTGGGAAGCAGGCCGGTAATGTGCATGGACATTCCGATTCTCACCACTTTTACATTCAACAACTTCAGTATCGCTAACAAACATGCGGCAAGCAGATTTTTTAAAGACGATTTTCCTGTGGTGTATCTGTGTTCACCAACTCCTGTTACGAGTGCGACTTTTCTGCCTGAGAAAAAACGTGTCAGGGCAGACAGAAGCATTGCCATCACAAAAGGCCATCGGGAATGACTGCTCAATCGCTCGTCTATCTTTATCCCGATTTTTTCGAGAAATATGGCAGATTTTTCGTTACGATCATCAATGAGTATCTGCCCATAGGGCCTGATTTCTTCAAGAAGGCTTTTATATATCAACACTTCACCGGTATTGTCGAATGCCGCGGTTGTCTTATAAAAAATCAACAGTTTTTTCATTAGCTATTTCCAATGCTTCCACAGAAGAGCCCGTTTGCCCCAGTTACGGACTTGCCTCTGCATCTTTGCCTTTCTTCCGAATAACAATTTTGTTTTTGCAAAGGAGGCAAAGTCACCTTCATACGCTTGGTCATAGATACCTTCTCTTGATTCTGGATGGTTGACTGGTCTCGATAAATGTGCTTGTGTCTTCAGAGCTACACTGATATCCGACTCAAAAAAGGCAACATTTTTGAGAGCAGCAAACAGATCCACACCCTTTTGAGAATTAATCAGCAGCAGAGAAACACCCTTTCCCGTTTTCTTAATCTCTTTCACTTGCTTTTTCACACCCCAAAAATCGCCCAAGGTAATATCTCCTTGGCGCTTGATGGAGGCAAAATTACAACGATAACATGAAGGCCGTAGGGTGTTGTTCTTCCAAAAACCGGAAAAATATGGGCTTTCCCAGGCGTCATCGTATTCAGTGCCACTCTTCAGCCATTCGATTTTAGCGTCATATCCCCAACCAAAACGATCCTTGTTTCGATATGAGAAGGATTTTATCTTATCACCCTTTTGCTTTTCCCTCCAGCTGATCTCACGTTTAAATAAGTTATTGCTTGGAGTTCCATGACAAATGTTGTCGGAGGTGATTAACTTCTGGTAGTCCTTACGTAAAAAACGTCGCAGACCTCCAATTTGACATGGTGTACCCGTATAGTACACAAGAGTCCCGGACTTGAGCAGTTTTCGAACCTCTGAAAATGTATTCCGAGGATCACTTTGCGCATATTTGGATCCTGTGAATTTTTGACATTCTTCCAGATTCTCTGCCATTGAATGATAAAGATTCCATTTTGCATCATATGCAACGCCAAAGACCACCCCGCCACGTTGTATCACCTCTGTGGCAATAGCCAGAAAGATACCACCCGAAGTCGCCTGTGCCCTTTTTGTGGGGTCCTCGATCCAAGCCGCCAAGACTCTCAATGGTTTCTCTTGGTCTTGAGGAAGAACATCGATCATGGGGCAGGCCCGAATGCACAGTCCACATTCAGTGCAATTTTGTTCATTCACCACTGGGTACAAAAATCCCTCTTGATCCAGTTTCATTGCTATTGCCTCATGTTTGCATGACTGTTCACAAGCTGTGCAGCCAAAACAGAACTCTGGGTTAATGGTACCTTTAGCGAAAATAGGGAGATTCGTTTTCATAAATTGAGTTTCTTGGTAAAATTTGCAGCAAGAGGGAAACGGGATTAGGTAAGACCAACCTGACAGGCACTACCACTGTGGCTGATTTTTCTGGCAGGAATTCCAGCCCAAATTTCGTTATTCCCTGTTGAGTTCAGCAGTACAGAATTTGCACCTATTACAGAATTCTCACCAACAACGAGCATGTCTCCCGTGCATAAGATTTTTGCACCTGCACAAAGGATTGCGCCATTCTGGATTACAATCTTGATTTTTCTATGTCGGTGTATATGTACATCTCCTCTACCAATTGTTACTCCTTGGTAAATTCTGACATCATCACCAATCACTGTTGAATTGTGAACCACTAATCCATTGGCCCA
Source organism: Desulfocapsa sp. (assembly GCA_030145625.1). Lineage (GTDB taxonomy): Bacteria > Desulfobacterota > Desulfobulbia > Desulfobulbales > Desulfocapsaceae > Desulfocapsa. The sequence goes on from JAQYVF010000049.1 coordinate 12,059, forward strand.
ATGAGCTAATACGAGCCCTGAACCAATTCGCACAGATAACGGTATTTCTACGCCAATCAATTTGAGAAACAAGTATGACACTTTTTTCAGCCCACAAATGTTTCTCATCCACAAAATCAGTCTTATGAATTTGTCTCTCATAAGTTTAGTTATGCTCCCGCCGGGTAGTTTGTATGTCAAATAATTGCAAATAATTAAACAAGATACGCTAGCTCTTTTAATATCTCGGGTGCACGAGGTTCTCGCAGTAGCTCTTCAACTCGCTCTTTATATTCAGGCTTCTTCCATTTTCCAATTGAATCTTTCATCAACAGTTGTGTCTGGGCAGTGTCGACACGGCTACTCCGTCGCATGGTTGCATGTTCATGCCAGTTGAAAAGATGCGAATGTGTCTCTACCTCAAGAAAAGAACACATATCGTTGATTGTCGGTTCAAAGTCCAGCACAAGGTCTTCATATTTGACAGTATGGACATTTGGATGATTTTTCAATACGAGCCCTGCTGACACGTCTTTGACCCACCTTTCCGGAGAAACCCAATACGCATCCGGCGCACGTGGATGCCTGGAAAGCACCACATCTCGGCCATCGCGCACGATATGAATAATCTTCACATTATTGTTAAAATGCTTCAATATTTTTAAAAAAAACAAGACATTCTTTGGAGTTTTTTCACACCAGCGATTGCATGACTTTGGGATTTGTTTATCCAAAAAATAGTAAAGACGCGCGGTTCTACGTGCACCGAGATATCCTGAACGGGAATAGGGCGTCGGAAAAAATGAATGAGTTTCATGCTCAAATGTGTAAATCTCTGGGTGCGAAGAAAGAACAGACAACAACAACGTCGTACCAGAACGACCACAGCCACCAATGATAATCGGTGGCTGTTTTAATTGTTTTTTAAATGCAGGGCCATTCAAAATAAAATTTTTGACACACCTTGCAGCTTTTAACAGCGAATTGTTTTTCTTCATAAGAAAACCTTACTTTGCGCAAGAGATTCTTCATCCATCCTATGCGCTATTTGTTTAGTGTTGTAATTTAATAATTGTTTTGCTCTTAAGGCAGAATTAGTGATTGGGAAGGGAATGGTCTCAATCCCGACCACCTTGTCCGTAATGTCAGTTCGAAGCGAAAAGACGAGCCTTAAGGCGCCCAATCGTAGACAGTAACAATTGCCGTTCAAATGACGAAAAAATGACTGTCCATGACGATAATGCTATAATTATACACCCCGTCATCGTTGTAATTACAATTCTTATTAGACTTTCTTCAAAACCTGATGCTACCCAACAGGCTCCTCCAAAGCTCAACGCAAAAACCATAATAGCAGGGAAAAATACTTGCCTAAAAAATAGTGCTATGTCCACATCACACAGAACCTTGGCATGGTAGAGTCGTCCCATGCCAAGCAACAGCTCAGCAAAAACGATTGTAAAGAGAGCCAGATAGACACTAAATTTATAATAGAGAAGAATGGCTGCGATTGGCAGAACAAGCAATTGGACAGTCGTCATAAATCGCTGATACCTGCCAATTTCCCCTGTGGCATGAATCAAAGGCTGAAATGGTTTTGTGAGTCCTCTCAATACAGGCGTAATCAGAATGATCCGGCAGAACCAAACGGAATATTCAGGCGGATTTTTTAGCCAAATCTCTAAGACGCTTTCCATTTCAATCCAAAGCGGAACAGCTAGCGCCAACACTAAGAGATAGCTTACCTTTGATATACTAAAAACCAGACGTATAGCATCCTTATGACGACCTTCGCCCATTCGACTGACCGTTTGAGGGCTTGCTGCCTTAATGAGAACAGCACTCAGATATTTCGTCTGCCCACTCACTTGCCGTGCAATGCCGTATGCTGCATTAATACGGACTCCGAAAAAATAATTGAAAATTATGGCCAGGCCTTGACCTTGAAGCACATCACTTAGTGCAGTCATCGATGTCCATCCTGTAAATGCAAGCATTTGTTTGAATTCTCCCGAACGGATAGAACGAAAATGCACTTTGACTTCACTGAAATTCATATGACAATACAGACGCTTAGCCACCAAAACAAAAAACATCAGTAAAGCCATCAATAATCCGTAGGCCTTCAGTCGATCAAAGGGCTGAAATACCAGAATAATTGCAATTCCCAGCTTTGCTGCAGATTCGGCAATGCCTACAAAAGCGAGAATCGCCATTCGTTCGTGCGCAGTGATGGCCGCTTCATAGGGTACAGAAGATATGGAGAACAATGTGGCTAATGCCATCGCATGATAAATGAATTTCGCAGCAGCTATGCGTTCCGATTGAATGTTCAGTACACTCTCAAAAAGTGGAACTGCTGCAATTTCCAGAACAATGAAAATCAGAATCCCCAGTAGAATGTGCAATAGAATGCTAGTACTAAAAACCCGCTGCAAGGCCTCAACATCCCCTCTGCCCATTTCAAAGGAAAGATGCCTCTGAGTGGAAGCAGCCATTGCCATATTCATGAAAGAAAGAATCCCGATCGTGCCAGCTACTAGTTGGAAAATTCCAAAATCGTCCACACCCAGAGCCTGCAGTACCAGACGTGTTGAAAAAAGAGCAAGACCTATCGAACACAGCATTTTAAAGGCTAAAATGCCTGTATTGAACATGATTCGATCTTTTGGTTGCATAAAAATAATTACCTTGCCTTGTTTGCGATGCCTTGCAACCAACCAGCAATTGTTTTCGATTTTGGGACTAGCCTTTGCTTGTCTTGGTTAAACCGATATTCTGCAGGAATACCTTCCCCAACTCAACCCAACTGAACTGCGTTTTGATATATCTTGAACGATGTTCTCGTTGCTGTGGATTAAGTGTTTCACTTTTCAAAATTCTCAGGATTATTTCTACCCATCTATGCACATCTAATTCGACACATACACCGTATTCCGGTTTTGTTAAAATAGCCAAAGGGCCAGCTTCCGGTGTCGAAATAACAGGGCAACCCCAGTACAAGGCCTCCAGCATCACCATTCCGTATATTTCGTAGTTGGTTGGCAACAAAAATGCATCGGCCTTTTTATAAAGAATATGACTCTCAGAATTTTCGATCCGGTTCAGGTGTAACACGGAAACACCAAGGCCTATTTCATCAATCCACAACTTCAGTTCAGACTCTTGTGGCCCTTGGCCAACAATTAGCAAGCCAACGGACAGGCCAGTATCCTTTAAGCCCGCCAATACTTGGAGTAGGAATTTTGGATTTCGGCGTGGTTCAATTTTCCCTATATAAAGCAAGAGAGTGTCGAATTGGGCCTTGAACGTTGCGATTAGATCGGAAAGTTCACTATTGTCTTTTGTCTCAGGAACATCCAGCCCAATTGGGAAAAGCTTGATAGCGGAATACCCTTTGTTTAGAAGATAGTCTCGAGCTATCGGAGTCTTGGCAAAAATATAATCCGCATTCTGGATAATCGTTTTCTTAAAGAGAAAGTCAAACGCTTTCTGGAACAATCGTTTGTATCCTCTATAGTGCTGATACATACCTTGGATGAAGATCGTCGGTGTCCCTGCACGCTTGGCCGATTTCAGTAGAAGCGGGGTCATCAATTGAGAATCACCTCCTACTTGCACGAAAGAATAGTCTGAATGAGTCACCAGTTTGACCAAACCTGGGAAGTAGACGATTTCCCTGAAAAGCTGAACACCCTTCACAGGAATTGCACGCAACTCACAGTCTCCGGCTCTGTGAATGACCGTTAGTTCACTAATACCTCGAAAATTGGCATAGAAGTCTACATTCCAGCCCAACTCCATCATCCCCTTTGCCTGCCCAATCGCTTGGACATTATAGGATGATGGATCTACAAGAGCGGATCCGGTCTGAACGATAGCTGCAACTGGATTTGAATTCAATAGAACCATCGTCCGATCAAGCCTTGGAGGGTATAGCTGAACCAGTAGCGTGCTCCTTTCAACCATTGTACTTTTGAAATTGGCATGTCATATTTTGGAACTTTTCTGCCAATCAGTCTTTCGAATTTCAAAGAGAATGGAACGGTGATATTCCTGTTCTTAAGCATCATTTTTTGGGAACGGTTCACATCGGCACTCGGTATGTTCTGCAATAGAATGTATTCATCAGTCTGCGCTTGCTGCAAGTATTTATCGAATAAAGGATTGCGGACAACAAGTGAATTCACACCTATTTCATTAAAATAAGGCGCCAAATGAATATCTCCGAAGGAAACATCGGCCAACATCCCATAGTGATCAATGCAGAAAGAACAGCGTCTCGGCTTGAAATAGCTCCGAAGTTTCCCATAATACTGAACGAACGGTTCCGAAATAGCTCTATCCTCTGTGATGATTTTCATAGAACCCAGGCAACCATCATCGCGGAAGGAAAACGATTTTACATCCTTTGGATCAACATTACGTTTCTTCAGCAAGAAGTCCAGGCCGTTGAAATTTCGGTTTGAACTGCAATATATGGCGAAATATCCAACCACTTTTTCTCGAAATTTCTTGTTCAGAGCTTCAGTCTTGCGCATGCCTGCAATATGACATGGAAGTCCAACTATTAGGACTTTACCGGGAAACGACATCACTTCCCGTACCATCCCATTCAATGAAACAGGACAATACTTCGAACTCTTGGCCGCAAGGATGTCATCTCGGGTGGTAGCAATGAATGATTGCGTTCTGAGTGGATTCGACTCAGAAAACCTGGTAACGACTGCTCCATCGATAATCTTCTTGTCAAGCAGGTAGATCAGGAAGTGACTCAGGAGCCCTCCCGACGCCGAGTGATACCGAATCTCATGTTCATTGCTCCAGCCTGTGTAACAGGACACATAAGGGCCAATATACGGATCAACACTGGGTGCAGTCCCGAAATACTGTCGAGACTTGGCTTGGAAATCAACACCATGCCCTGGGCACACTCTGCTACAAAGATTACATCCCTTATCATTGATACAGCTAACCGGATCGACTTGAGGAACGTTGAGTGCATGCTTCTCAACGAACCGGATTGCATGCGATGGACATGCATCCTCGCAAACGCCACAACCCAGACACAATCCATTGTCAACAACCCATTTAATGGATGGTTTATTCTTCATTCTCCGGAGGCTCCAGCAACGGCATCAATTTCATTTGTCAGGTCGTATATTTCCTGATAGATTCTCGGCAGCATCTCGTTGTATCTGACGCGAACATCCTGACGCTTATTCCACAAATCATGGGTCTTTTCAGTGAATTTGTCGAATTCATCCTGGATATCCCACACGAACTCATCCATTCCGAGAAGCTTCATCATCCCACCAGATTTGTGACTGTACTGCATCACCAGAGAAGGCACTGATAAAGATACCGCCGCAATCACAGAATGCATACGGCCACCCACAAATATCTCACTTTTCCCTATTATTCCTTTCAGTTCTTGCGGAGTCATCTCTTGCTGCAAAGCAAAAATACCAATTTGATCTTTAATAGCAGAAAGAATCCGTTCAATAGGGTACCGGTCATCTCCATCCCTCGATTGATACTCCTCCTGTGTGTAAGGAACACCCTTTGGGTAGATCTGATGAGGAATCAAAACAATTGGCAGCTTAAATTTTTCCCGCATCCACTCTATATAGCGAACCATTAGTGAAATGTAATCTTCACCCCTCCTTTTGAAGAGATTGTAGAACAGCACCGAGATATTGAGTCCAATGAACTTTTGTTCCTTCAGTCCTGCTTCCCGCAACAACTCATCGCTTCGTTGATCTGAACAGGGTTCCAAGACAAACGCAGTGTCGTGAACCAACCGCAACCCCTTAAGTCCATGTGGCTTCAAGTAATCATAGGTGTTTTGGTCTCTAACCGTAACAGCATCAAACTTCCGCAACCCCATAATGGCCAGTTTATCCTTGATCCCCCCATTGAAAGGTCCAATAGACGAGGTAAATAATACCAAGGGAACCCCTTTCCTTTTAAGAAAAAGAGCCTTCCTCAGTAATTTATATGGAGGTACTGTAATATATCCATCTCCCCAGGCTGAGACAACAGCATCAACTTGAGAAACAATCTTGTGAAGCTGCAGCATTGCCAAGATTTGATTTGGTGATCGTTGAACATAGGAAATTTTATGAGGCAGATGACCAAACTGTAGTTTATCTATTTCTGGATTGGAGGAAAACAGAACAGTTTCGCAGCCCGGATACTTTCGATTCAACAGCTGAATATCGCTAATGATAAAGGCATTGGTTCCGACGCTAATGCATGGGGTCGCAGCCAAACAGTCCAAAAAAATCTTCATTGTTTCTCCAAGTTGTCAGAGTCCGTGACGGAATAAACTTCCGTGATTCAGTTGTGGTAGTTACTGTTAGAATACCTTTTAGTGCCAACCCTGTTTCCTGCCAAGTTTTGCTTCCCCAGATCTTTTAATGGCGTTTTTAAGCTCTTCCGTATTGCCAGAAGTGACAAGATCGCCAGTTTCGCTTTAAACAATAGGTTCGGGGATACTTTAGGTATTCGCACCAACCACAGGTGTGTTCAAACACACAGCATTTAATAATGCAGAGAGGATTATTTCCATTCCATTCAGATGGCACAACCATGAACTTGGCGGAACCTATCACAATTTTAATCCGATCCCAACCCTGATGTCTAAAAAAGCAATGTACGAATAAGCTCTAAAAGCAATTCGAAGCTCTGAGTCCAGAGGACCGGTCCCTATGACCTTGTGGCATGGTAGTTGGCTTTAGCTATCCGCAGAAGGTTTCGAACACTCTTTGCTTCTAATGTCGACCAGCATAGTAATAGTAATCCAATTGATTGATCTCGTGGCCCACCACCTTTTTGGCTGCCTCGTTAATCTAATACCTCGCCAGTGAGCATCGTAATCGCTTCTTCTTAGAATTCATGTAGTATTTTCTTCGTTGCTTTTTCATTGAGCAACTCCTCAAGGATTATTTTTCCACTCGTAAAAAAGAGTTTCCACAAATACCCTGGCTGGTTAATTCATTTTAAAAAAAATTACTGCCATATTTTCCTTATCGGCATCGTTAACGCCCGGTAAGGCTTGTATAAAAAATACAGCGGAAATAGTGAGTTGGGTAGATGTGGTGAATAACAGGTATCATGGTCAGGAATTATTAAAGAGCGGAAAACAAATCTGCTTGCATCAATCTTGCTATCCATTGCAGCAGGTTGATAACGTATTTTTTTTATAAATGGGTGCACCTTTGAAACTTCGGTTTCTCGGTTCAGTTCACTGCCTATTATTTTGTCAGCAAATCTGGTGACAGTAGGATTGGTGGAAAGCATGGTTTCAAGCAATTCTGGAATCGTCGAGGCAAAAAGACTTTTCGCAAGAGAAAGGCTGATTAGAATTCTCTTGATCATCTTGTATTTTTTACCCAGTTCCATAATCATGTCCCAGTCGAGATCAGGGACAACAATCATCAGCTCTGCTATGGAACAGATATAATCAAGTTTTTCCCAAAAATGTTTATTGCCATGGAGGCAAAGAAATACAAAGAGCATTTCATTTGATAAGGTTAATATCGGGCAATTGTTGAAGACGGTTTTCGTTGAAAATGGTTCCAACTTTTCCAGAGTAATAGGCTCTGGGGCATAGAATCCGCTCAACTCCCAGTGTAATTCAATGAGAATACCGTTCTTGTCCAGCAAGCGGCCATGATGATAATATTGCAAAAATTTGAGAAAGGTGGATTGAGGGATTCCTTCAGGAAGCAGAGTATAATTATTCTTTTGTAACACGTTCAGGGATTTTTCAAGATTTACCTGATGCACCAGGATGTCGACGTCAGTGTACGATCTCATTGTCGCGGAACCATACAGCTTTTCCGCCAGTATGCCCCCCTTTACCGGTAGGACTTCAATCTCATTTTCATTCAATATATTAATAACATTGATCAAAGAGGCACTTATTACAAGAGTGTATAAAGAGGATTCTTTTAGGTGTCTATTGATATTAGTGAGTGCATTATCAGGAATGCTAGTTTTAAAATGGGTGGTGAGTGATTTGTGCAGTAAGGGGATGATTTTATGGTAAAGCGCATTATCGATTACAATATCCCAGTCTAATTTCTTGGTTAACAGTTTGCCGATTTCTCGTTTCTGTTCTTCTGTCAGATGTGAGTGGGCACACGCTACCAGCAGGGCTATTTCTGGTTGGAAGGTGCTATGGTCGTTGTTCTGGGACATATTTGCTGTTAACTTAATTCAGTGGGAATGAGTGTCTGTCAGTCTCTGCAAAAGGCTGGTTGTTTTCGGCAGCAAGTCAAGATTCCTTGGGCGTGTCAGCCGGTATACGGGGATTGATTTTGTGAGATGCGCAGCCTGGGAGAAGATTTCTTTTCGAAGGTCAATGGGCTGGTTTTCCGGGAAACGATTAATCATCATGTGGGTTAAAATTTCCTTTACCGCTTCCATGCCGTGAAGCTGTTCCAGTGTTAATTTGTCTCCTGTTTCCAGTATGCAGACTGCGCCAACCGGTTTGGCTGTGGGGCAGAACCCTTCGTTCAAGTCCCGTATACGTTTTGAGACCTTTGGATGTACCTGGGGGTAGTTGTCCGGGTTGTCTCCAAAGTGGAGTAATGCATCAGGGTTGAGCCTGATTTTTGGAAAGGCAGGTCTTATTGAAAGGAGTTGCTTGTCTCCGTAGTCTATTGCACAGACATCATCTGAGACTAATGGAAAGCCTTGGTTAACCAGCCAGGCAGCGAGGGTGGATTTGCCTTCTCCCTTGTTTCCCATAAAAATTGTAACTTGTTTATCCAGTAATACCGCACTGCCATGCAATGTAATACAGCCACGTTGCTGAAGGGCCATGGCCATAATAGTCCCGAGAATTGGCAGGAGGATGTTATCGTGATTGACCGGTTCATTGGGGTGGATCAGAATTTCTTTTCCGGATTCTATTTGGTACGAACCAAGCATGTCCCATTTGAGGTGTAACTGCTCTCTGTTTGTGTATTCGTACCAGACTCCGTCCCAGCTGCGATTTTTGGAGATATCGGGGACCGTGCCAAAATGGATGGTAATATCCGGCTCTGATGTCGCCTGGACAGTTGGAATCAATAAATCGATATCCGACTGAATGGTTAAGGAATATGCTGAAAAGTAGGTGTTCATTTAAATATTCTGCTTATGCGAAAGTGTGTGATTTATGTCCAATAGATGTTGATGAAGAAAGATTCCGACAATATTTGCAATCACGCACCGAGAAGTGAGAGAAGCATGTAATGCTCGCTTCATATAAAGAAGGATATAATAAAAAAGAAGAGAAGAGAAGTAAATAGGTAGAAGTGCCTATGCTACAGGATTTGTGAGGAAAAAAGTCCGAAATTTGGGGGTATCATACCAGGTGTTATTCAATTGGGGGAACTCTTGCAGAGCCCCTGCGGTAAATTTTTTCTTTCGTCTTGCTTTTGAATAATAATCCTGATTTTTAAGATACCCTGTGTTCATCCTATTCATCTTACTCATTTTTCTCCTTCAAAAAACAGGTTGGGGAGGTCTGTTGAAGAACACGAGTAAATCAGAACTGTTTACAAATTACAAGATCGATCAATGCTTACTCGAAGTTATGAGAAGTTACAGGGGTAAATTAGCTTGAAGGATTCGGAAAGGCATTGTCAGTTCCTATGCCATCATCAGAATTTTCATAACCTCCTCCTAATGTGATTTCTCTTACATCGCCGTGCTCATGAATCTTTGGGCTCTCATATTGAGCCTTCTGGTTTTGTTTTTCCATCAGATATCACCTCCTTTTTAAATTTCAAAGACTACGGTTTAGTTAACCTTCCCAACCTGAAAGTTGTTCTCTATGATTTAACCAAAGCATTAAACCAATGATACGATAAAACTGCAATGCCGAGGCACTGTTCAGAGACTTTTCTGAAGATTCTAGCAGGGTTTTAATCTTATCCCTATCAAGATATTCAGAGACCTTTTCAATGTTATTTTTATGTTGAAGATGATAATGGTCTATAAGTTTCATGCATAATGTATTGGCATGGGGTGCTAAGTTTGCTTTTCCTCCACGCCAGCACACACTTGATGGCAGTGATGCTTCCATAGCCCGTCTCATGATGATGCGGTTCCAGCCGTGATCAAGCTTTTGTTCCGCTGGTAAAGAAAGGCAGAACAAGATTAATCTTTTATCCCAGAATGGGAAACGTTTTTCGAGAGAAAAATGTGCCGTGGTTCTATCTATCAAGCTGAGAGTCGTTGGCATATAATGGGCCGTTAATCGTTGAACCTGTGAAACCTGTTCATTAAAATCTTTTTTGGAAAAGGATTGCTTAAGGCTTTGATATCTCTCGCCTGCATTTATTTTTTTATAAAATTCTGTTGCAAGGATTGTGTTCCCAGTTTGCTTCTTGGTTGTTTTTGATATATTTTTTTTTATCTTGGCAGCACTGTCAAAGAAAAAGGAGAGGGGACTGTAATTTTTCAGATAGTAGTAGGTTATCTTTCCGCGTGGGATGGAAAAATGGTTTGCATATCCTTCGGCTTCCCTGACCAGCTTGAGCCATTGCATAGAGCGGGCAAGTTCAGCCAGACGGCCTATGCCATGGGACACAGTGCTGTCACCATCAAAGCCGTGAAGCTGTACCTTGACGCCAACTTCGCGGGCAAGTGTGTTTATTTTCCATCCAGGAGTGACATTAAAGGCAAAAGCAGCCTCTTCAAGAGTAGTCTGAAACTCATCATACTCCTCTTTGCTGGGAAACTGGTCTGCCTGGACGAAATGGGGGATTATATTGCCCTGCTGAATGATGGGATCAATATATTCTCTTTCATCGCATTCATGGAGATCTTTGAAAAAATAGCTGAATGTGTGGAGTCGCTCGTTCCCCTGTGAAACCAGGATATCCCTGGCAGTACTGGTAATAGATGAGGAATCAAGCCCACCACTCAGGTGGGAGCCGATTGGACCAGTTCTTCTCATTCTACAGCGGACACTTTCTGTGAAAATTTCTTTGAAGGCCTCGGTGTATTCACTGTTGTTTCGCAGTTTCAGAAGAGGTCCGGCCTCAAGGGTCCAGTATCTTTTTTCCGCCATTCCTGCATGGTTGGAAAGAAGGAAATGGGCAGGGCGAAGGGTGTGGATATTTTTGTAAAACGTCGAGCTGCCGTCATCCTGGTTGGCCATGAAGTCGGCGATTCTTTCTTCATTGATTTCACAACTTATTTGAGGCAAAAGAAGGAGGGCTTTTATTTCCGAAGCAAAGGCAAAGAATTTTTCTGAAGTGTAATAATAAAACGGTCGGACCCCAAAGTGATCTCTCAGGGCAAAAATCCTCTGCTCTTTTTTGTCCCAGATGACTACCGCATAATCTCCGAGAAGATGTTGGTGGCAGTCAACACCCCACTTTTTATAAGCTTCCAGGATGAGCCTGCTGTCGGAAATTGTATGGGGAGCAATGGTTGAACAGTCAAGCAGACTCAGCAGATCTTGCCGGTTATCAATACGCGCATCCGCAGTAACGGCAATCTGTGCTTCCGTGTCATAATACGGTAATTCTTCATGCAATGATTCCGGAGTGGTCTGCAACAAGAGATTGGCAAGGCCAATATTCTTGTCACACCAGAGTCCCTGCCTGTCTGGCCCACGATGGTGCATAGTGTGTGCCATTTTTTCTACCAGGACAGGGGAAACTGTTTGCTGGTTGAAATAGTATATGCCTGCTATTCCACTCATGCTTATTTAGTTGTATTCGTGGCTGTCATAAGGTTTTTTCTCAAAAAATTAAATCGAGAAATTCAGTTAATTGTTTTTGCAAGTTTGCTTTCAATATTCGCAATGTTCCAAGATTGATTCAGGAATTGGTGTAAATCTGTTTTCACTCTGGAGTTCATTCCAGGATAGTGAGCAAACAAGGTTAAAGCTCGAAGAGGTCACTGATGGAATGCCCATCATGACGCTTTCTTCGAGTATAAATATTTCTCCATTTGCTTGGTCTACAAGGTTGGAGTATGGAGAAAATGGTGGGCATTTAATTTAAGAATGTCACATGTCTCCGTTTTTATATTTGTTTTCTTGGTGCTGTTCACGAGGTGGGCCTTTTTTGGGGCCTGCTGGGTTTTGTGTTTGTAGAATGTTAGTGAAGACATTGGGTACCAATTAATGATAATTGATTTTAGATCATTAAGGAAAACTTAAAATAGATAGGGAGAGAAGTAAATAGGTAAAAATACCTATTTTATAGGAATAAAGGTGGGTCAAATTAGCGAATGAAAAAAATATCAAATCAAAAAATGCGATTGTTGTGTTTATTGAATCGAATAATTTTTTGCTTGTCGTTCAAACATTGTTGCATAAAGCCCCTGAAATTGCATGAGTTCTTCGTGGGTTCCGCTTTCTGCAATTTTTCCATCCTGCATGACGAAAATGTTATCCGCCATTCTGACGGTAGAGAGTCGATGACTGATTAAGACTGCAGTGCGTCCTTGGGTCAGTTGATGGAATTGCTGAAAGATTTCATATTCTATTTTTGCATCCAGAGAGCTGGTTGGTTCATCCAGGATCAGAAGTGGTGCTTGGCGTAAAAAAGCCCGAGCCAGGGCTATTTTCTGCCACTCACCGATGGAAATCTGTTCTCCCTTCTCAAATAATTTTCCAAGGATGGTGTCGTACCCCTGGGTGAGTTCGGATATCACGTCATGGGCACCTGATTGTTGAGCTGCTTTTATTATTGCGTCATGCTCCAGAGGGGTATTGATATTGCCAAGCCAGATATTTTCTCGGGCAGTAAGGTTGTATTTGACATAGTCTTGAAAAATAACACTGATTTGATGCCTGATTTCAGTGGAATCCAAGTCTTTGAGGTCAGTGTTGTTAAAGAGTATTCTTCCGGAGTCCGGATCATAAAGTCGACAGAGCATCTTGACAAGTGTGGTTTTGCCGGAACCATTTTCGCCAACCAGGGCGACATGTTCACCAGGATGAATGGTCAAAGAAATATCTTTTAAAACATCTCTGTTACTGGTGGGGTATTTGAAGTGTACCTGATCAAAAATGATATCGGCGCGTTGAAGGTCAGGGGTTTGTTTTGGTTTTTGTGGGGTAATGATTTTGGGTTCGAGATTGAGGAATTCAGAGAGATTGGTCAGGAACAGATTGTCTTCATAAAGTCCGGCCAGGCTGGTCAGCATTTCCTTTAAAAAAGCTTGACCTCGTTGGAAGGCCTGAAAGAACATGACCAGGTCTCCAAGGGTGATGGAACCCTGTACTGTTTTATAGGCGATAAAACTATAGGATGCGAAAACTGTGATGGTTGCAAAGGCCTGGGCAAAAAATTCTGAGGAGGATTTTTTGGCGGTTATGGCCAACTTTTCCTCACGCAGTCTTGTGCGAAGTTTTTTGTATCGTTCTCTGAAGAGCGATCCTAAATCAAAGAGTCTGATCTCTTTAGCATGAGATTCATGGGTGAGGAGCAAGTCGAAATACCAGGCTTTGCGTTCGGTTTTAGTTTGTTTTCGCTGCCAGTTGTAAATAGTATCGGCATAGCGCACTTTTACAAAAAGTCCTGGCAAGGCAGAGGCAAAAAGTAACAAGCCTATGCCCCAGTGGAATGAAAAGAGCAGGCCTGCCATGGCCAGGAGGGAGATACTGGTTTTGCCAAGGATGGCAAGGCTGTTGACGATTTTGGTTGGCCTGAAAGACGCCTCCCGCTGGGCACGATGCAGTGTGTCAAAATATTTTGGATTTTCGTAGTACTCAAGATCCACTGCTACTGATTTGGCATGGATGACATCATGCATGCGATCCGTGACCACAAGAGATTGGGCCTCACCTATATAGCGGCTCAGAGCCTGTATGCAGACATCAGCAAGGGCAATCGCACCGGCGAACACAATGTAGAGAGTTATCTGCTGTAAGGCTGCTCCTTTGTCGGGTGCAGCCATGCCGCTGGTGACAGCATCAATAATTAGCTTTATCAGATAAAGAGATAAGAGGGGCAAAATACCCTGGATAATGAGAAGGGCAAAGTTTGCTGCAGTCAGGCCTGGGCAGCTTTTCCAGACTAACCGTAACGCGAGATCCAGGCGTAATACCACGTTGATCTTGTTTTTTATGGTTTTGCTGAGTGTCTTCACGGTGTGCAGGTCAGTGATGGTTACAGCTTGAGGGGTGGTTTAACATGTTATTCCTGTGAAAGCCGGATCAAGTTCCTTGTCACGAGTGTATATTGTGCGGAAGATCATTTGATTTGCACCTGAATTAAGTCTTTTTCGGACAATTCATCGAGAAATGCAGTGAGTTCCCTCTGGGCAGTCTCTCGATCAACATGGAAATTTTCAAGAATAGATTCCAAGATAGGAAAAAATCCTGTGCCTTTCTCTAATTCCTTCCAAATATGGGAGGCAACTGAATTGAAACTGGAATAGACTCCCAACTTCAAATCCATCATCACCGTTTCACCGTCAATCTCAGTGGATAATTTCTCGTCTGCTTGTTTGATGGTGCATGTTTCCAGTAATTCTTGAGGCATATTGCAAAATTTAAGATCCATTACCTAGTTTCCTTTTCTGTCATGAATAAAAGAGCAGGGGAGCTATTCCACTTGTTGGGTTACGCAGATTACTATTTTTTGAAAACCCATGGTGTGGTCTTCAAGAGTGTCGTTGGGCACAATTACAGGGGGGGAGCTGCTAACCCAACCTACCTCACTGCCAAAGATCGTCTTCAAATGGTTCCTTGCGGGTGGTCTTGAAGAAAATGACGACCATCCAGTTTGAGAATATCTCCTGTCTCTGGTTTGAGTTCATTTTGGTTCCAAAAGCGTGGATTGGTAATTTCAGATCCAATACTAAAATAGAAATTGTTTTCTAATAGTGCAAAGGAACGAACTAACGCAGGGGAAATAAAATAGAATAATTCTTCCCATTTTTCCAGATTGTTGCTTCGCAGAACTGATACTTCCATTATACCATCAATTATTGGCTTGTTGAGTAGAATATAGATGTATTCTCCAGATAGATACGTATCCCAAGGTACACTCTTGTCAGGTAGTGGAGCTTTTTTTATTGATGGTGACTTTTTTGATAGTGAATCTGCAACATAAAGGCCAAAGGGAAGGAACTGGTGGTCATTGTGGATATAACTTCCAATGTATAAGGTTTTATTTGCTAGATTTTGTGGTTGAACAATTTTGTATTGTTTTTTTGGGTTGAGGGTGGTGTCTGGGAACAATTGTTTAGTGCTGATGTCCTGCCGTAAAATAAATTCGTTGTTGTCTGAATATTCATAGATTGCAGGATATGGTTGGCCCTTTGTTTTTTTTAATGGGTGCGAGAATTCGGAGCTCAGAAATCTTCCGACAGCATAGAGCTTATCGGCTACCACTATAAAATTATAAATTCTCCCAGACTGTTCGAAAAGAGACAGATCCCAGGTGGTCCCAAGGTCCTGTGAAACAACAATATTTGGTTTCTTAGCAGTTCCCAGGCCTGCAAAAAGTTTGTTGTTGAAGAAACGAAGGCAATAGGTGTGGATAGCCTTTGGAATGGTTCTTTTTTTCTGCCATTGCTCTCCGTCTTCCAAAAGGTATAAATTTCCCAGTTCCCAGCTTTCTTTTGGGTCATGGCCCGGAACAAACAATCGATTGTTGTGCGAGTAAAAGGTGTCAATCTGCTCATCGGAGGTCATAAATACAGGATCAAAGGAATTTGTCTCCGGTGTGTAAGCGATGATAGGAACAGGACCTGCATTGGGTGCCGGCCCAATGTTACTGCTGTTCCCGGCACCCAGGTATAATTTCCCCTGGAAGCCGATCATATCCCATATATTTCTTGCGTAGATACGTTGTTTGTTTGGATAGTATCGGAAATAGGGATTGTCCAGGTACTCAAGGTGGCTGGACACATTGTTTCTGGAAAAACAATATGTTGCATTGCAGAAGCTTAAAATTGGTAAGAAAAATAGAATAAAAACAAGCGTGTTCTTTTGCATGTTGTGATGAGGCTCCGGCCTTATGCCTGAACAATTACAAAGGATTTGGTTACCTGATGCCTTGCAAGCGTTTTCGGATCTTTTCGTTGCCTGGTTCCAGCATCAGGGCCTGTTCGTATTCTTCTCTGGCCCGGTAGGGGATGGCTTGCTGTTTGTAGTAGTCGCCCAGAGAGATGTGGAAGGGGGCGTGATTTGGCAGCCATTCGATTCCCTGGCGAAGTGTGGCAACGGCCTCGTCGTTTCGTTTCTGTTTTTTGTAAAACCTGTAGAGCTGGTTGAAATACCAAGACTTCACAGTTTCTTCATTCTTGAGGAAAGTCAGGGCATGGCGTCTGTAGTATTCGGCGTCTTCCATTCGGCCTAGTTTTTCAGAAAAGGATCCGAATCTTATCCATGCTGTTACTCGTTCAGGGAGGATATCTTGGATTTCGTCTCTACTGAATTGACTGCTTATCAGTAATGCAGGAATTTCCAGGGCCAGTCTGGGGAACCGGTCCATACCCTGTTGGAGGACGGTCATGGCCTCCTGTTTTCGATCTTGGCGCAGGAGCCATTCCACCCAGGGGAAGACCAGATTCTTTTTATTCTGGCTTCTTGTATAGCCTTCGCTCATGAGAAACGATGCCGTGGCATTGTCGGTGGCAGTAAGGATGAGCCCAAGCCTTTGCAGGTATGCGCCTTCAAGGGGATCCTTCCTTGATGCCTGGAAATAATTGCTGAATGCTAGTTCGTTTTGTTGCTGATAGGAGAGGAGATTCCCTTTGTAAGAGGAGTAGACGGCTTCCAGCGGATCAAAGAGAATTGCCTTGTCCGTTATGAGCAGGAGGTTTTGAAAAGTCTGTTTCGAGAGTTGTGGGCTGATGTAAATACCGGATGCTTGTTGATATAACCCTTTTGCCCGCAGAATTCCTCCTTGAAAGAAAATGGTGAGGAGAAGCAAGGGAATTGCAGTAAGACAGGCCAGCTTCCATTTGGGGGATACATTGGTCAGCAGGGTTGGTCGGGTACGGTATCGGAGCCTGGTGTTTCCGGCGGAGACCAGGATGCCGCAGAGAAAAAAGAAATAGAGACCGTTTGCCCCGTTATGCATATTGAAATCAGTCACACTGTGGAGCAGAAGGGACATAATGGCGGTAAGTCCGCAGATGATAAGGAGAATGGAGTAGGGCTCTCTTCTGTTTTTCAGTTTCTTCAATCCATGGACAATGATGGTGATGACAAACCATGCTGCAAGGAGAAAACCGATGACTCCGCCGTCGGTGAGGAGTTCGATATAATCGTTGTGGGCATGATCAAAAATCAAAGTGGTTGGGACAGTACTGTATTGTGGGTAAACTTGAATGAATGTGCCGAAGCCTGAGCCGGTGAACAGGAAGTCTCGTATAAAGGGAGCGCAATCCTGCCAGACCAGGAGGCGGCCATCAGTGATGCCACCGGTTTCGGTAAAGGTCCTGTTGACTTTGGAGAGAATCGGATCCCAGCCGAACCAGGTCACTGCCAGTAGTACACTGCTCAGGAATATGAGTGGTAGCATCCTGCCGCTGGAGCCCGGATTTTTTCTGGCCAGGAGCAGCAGGAAAAAGAGCAATCCAAGGCTGATAGAGATAATACCTCCCCTGGAAAGGGCGATAAAAACAGAGGCCAGGATGAGAATAATCCCGAATCCCATGAAAAAATGCATATTGGAACCCGGAGCAGTGAAGAGAGATACTGTCCGTGTTCGGAGAGTTTGCTGATAGGTGAAGGTCGGGCGGTAATGAAAAAAGAGGGCAAGGACCAGGGGGAAGACCAGTTCCATGAACCCGGCATAGTGGTTGTGGTAAACCCATGGGCCCACTGTCCCGGCATTTTCAGGGGTAGGCCGAAACCAGTAGATCTCGTCAGGAGAGGTGAATTTCTGGATAATGGCAAGAAAGGCAATCGCTATGGCCAGCCAGGCGATCATTTTTACGGTTTTGGTCAAGGTCTCGCTTTTACTCAGCAGTTGTACGGTGAGAATATAAAAGACTGCATAGGAGGTGATTCGAAGGCTTTCAAGCAGGGTGGCCTTCTGGTTGACGGTAAGCGGGATCCACTGGCTGGTTTCCTGCAGGTCGAGTAATGGGGCATAGGCCTGGTAAACGCCGGGGGCTATCATTTTGACCAATGGAGGTGGCAGCGGTATCAGTTGCAGAGATATCCAGAGAATCAGGAGAAGTAGAGGAAGAAAGCCCGGAACTTGAAGAAATGCTTGCTTGTCATGTTTCCTTTGAAAGAAATATGATAATGCGGTCAGGAAGACAAGGATTTCAACGAGCGCAATAGACCAGGTTTCTACGCTTCCAAAGGCCAGCGGGGCAAAGAAGAGGGTTGTCAGGAAGAGGGGGAAGGAAAGGGTGCGCATGGGTGGTAGTTAGGCTGACGGCTGAAGGTTGGTGGCTGAAGGTAAAAGGATGTTGTACCCGCTTACCAGTTTTTGGGCTTCTGCTTTGCCTATTATTTTTGCAGCCTGTTTGACTGCTTTGCTTAATATGGGTTTTCTGAACCCTGGAGAGTGGGAGTCGGTTCCTATGTAGTGGACCTGGTTCTTTTGAAAAAGGTAGTTAGCACAGTTTCTGGCAGTCATACCCTGATCTCCGGTAATGGATTCCGCAGTGATCTGCGTTTTCGCGCCCAGCTTGATGAGGGGAGCCAGCAGCCATGGTTCTTGTGATATCTGGCCGTTACGTTCCGGATGGGCGATAATTGGGGTGATTTTGTTTGTGATGAGGTTGTATATCAGGTTTTCGGAGTCAGCAGGCAGGTAGCTGTGTGGAAATTCCACAAGCAGCGAGGAACTCCCTGCCAGGCAGAAATTTTCTGCAGCTTCCAAGGCGATGTGCGCCTGCACTTCGGCACCGAAGAGAACGGTAATTGCAATGGCCTGGCGTTTAAGCTGTGTATTTAACTCCTCAATTGCCTCCAGAAGTCTGTCCTTCGGGTAATTGATATCTGCGAGGTGGGGAGTGGCAATGATGGTGTGAATACCATCCCTTGCGGCCATCCTGGCCATCTCAAGTGAGGTCTCCGTATCCGGTGAGCCATCGTCTATACCGGGAAGGATATGGCAATGGATATCGATCATGGGGAAGGTACAGGCTGAAGGGTGGAAAAGGCTGAAGGCTGAAGGTTAAGGGCTGGAAGGGAAGAGGGTGAAGGAGGAAAGCTGAAGGGGGATGTAACAAGTTTCAATGCGTTACTTGTTGCTTTCTCTTTGTCTATGTACAGATGCGGTCTCATTGTTTTTCTTTGTCCTTCTGCCCTTGGTCTTTATGTAGTGTCTTGGTGTGATTTGTAAAGATGTTGGGTTTCGTTCCTCTCTACCCAACCTACCTGGATTGTAATAGTAGGTTGGGTAGAGGAACGAAACCCAACATGATACATGATACTACTCTTGACCGACTTGATTTTCAAACTTCATTTTTATTCCTGCGCCCCAATTCTGATCGTAGAAGCCCTTGCTGACATGGTGTTGGAAACTGGATAAAGGCCATTGCGAAGGGGCGTCTGTTAATCCGTGTTTGACGGGATTGTAGTGAATATAATCGATATGTTGATTGTAATCATTTTCGTTTTGTATCTGATGCTCCCAGAAACGACGTTGCCAGACAGCCAGTTCCTTTTTGTTTTTCCGGGATTTTGTTCTTATTCCTGAATATTGGGATTCGCATTGGCGGCTGAATGCACTTTTTATCAGGCGCCAACGCATCGAATAGTCAGAATCCGCAATTGGTAATGTCCACAGACAATGAAGATGATCAGGTAAAATTACAGCGGCATCTATTGTGAATGGATGTTTCTTTTTTATCTCACGGAAGATAGAACGCAGAAGGGTTATGTTTTCAGGCTCACAAAGAAATGGTCGCCGCTGATCAGTTACGACAGTGAAGAAATAGCTGCCACCTTCTGTCTGTGCTCGTCGATATCTCATTTGTATATCGGCTTGTTGGGTTCAGCGGTTGTTGTAAAGATGTTGGGTTGTGATTGTAGTAGATCTGTTGGGTTTCGTTCCTCTACCCAACCTACTTTTACTACCTTTACCCAATAGCTCACATTGAAATTACTCAGTCTTTCTCCTCGTGGCAGTAGTCGCAATAACTTGAGTATTCCGTGGAGTTAGTTATTGTCCCTCAGCCCTCAGCCCTCAGCCCTCAGCCCTCAGCCCTCAGCCTTTCTCTTCATGATAGTAATCTACATAACTTGAGTATTCCGTGGAGTTCTTTTTTATACCGTTGAGGACGATACCCAGGATATTGGATTGAACTTCGTGCATCTTTTTTAGTCCTGATTCCAGCATATCATAGGTGGTTTTGCCGCTGCGTGTGACCAGGATGGTTCCGTCTACCAGTTTATTCAGCGGGAGGCTGTCGGTTACACTCTGCACCGGTGGTGAATCGAGAAGGACGAAGTCAAACATCTTCAGCATCTCATCGATAAGCAGCTTCATTTTGTTTGAGTTGAGAAGCTCGGCAGGATTGGGAGGGGTGGGGCCTGAAAGGATGAGGGCAATTGCCTCGTCCGGAACGGATTTGAGAAGATTCTTGTCCCTGCTTCCTGCCAGGTAGTTACTTAGACCGTGGGAGTTGGGGACGCCAAAAATGGAGTGTATTCGAGGTCTTCGCATATCGCAGTCAATGATCAGTACTTTTTTATTGTTCTGGACAAGGATTCTCGCCAAGTTGCATGTAGTGGTGGTTTTTCCTTCCTGCGGGCCCATACTGGTGACGAGTATGGAGCGTGGAGGATGGTCTGCGGTTGAGAGCAGGAGTGAGGAACGTATAAGGCGGTAACTTTCTGCCAGCGGCGATAAGGAATTTTTCAGGAGAGAGGTCTCGATATTTTGAGATTTCTCCTGCACTTCTTGTACCGAGCCGAGAACTGTCAGGCCAAAGCGGCGTTCAAGGTCATTGCCGTCCTTCACAGTATTGTCAAGGTATTCAATGAAAAAGGCAAGTCCGACTCCTCCAAAGAGTCCAAGAATAAGGCCAAGGGCCAGGTTGCGTTTTTTGCGGGGTTTGGCAGGAAAGAAAGGGAGATCTGCTTTTTTTACCACCCAGATTTTAACATCTTGCGACTGTTCGGTGACTCCTGCCTTGTTGATGCTCTCTGTCAGGGCATCGTAGAGAACCCGGTTCATATCAACCTCCCGTTTCATGATGGAGTATTGCATAAACCGCTCGTTGATGTTGAGCATTTCTTGTTTGGTGTTTGCCAGTAGCTGTTTCAGGTTTTCTTCTCTGGTCTTGGCAAGGTCATAGGAGTTGCGAGTCGAATCGATGATTCTGTCGATCTCATATTTTTTCTCTTGTAACAGCTGATCAAACTCGGCCTTGGCGTTGATCATGGTTGGGTGTTTATAGCCGTATTTTTTGGAAAGATCTTTGATTTTCTGCTCTGTTGTGAAAATCTTTTCGCGTAGACTTTGCAGAACAGTGTTGTTGGCAAATATTGAAATCGTTTCGATATTCTTGTAATTGTCGCCATAATTTTTTATCTGGGCATAAATAGATTCATATTCTTTTTGTTCTGCCTGGGCCTTGGAGAGCTGGGAACTGAATTCAGCAAGCTTTTGCGGGTAAACAGCCAATTTGTTTTCAACCGTTACCAGGTCATTTTGCCGCATGTACTGCTGTAGACCCAGTTCTGAATCTGCAAGTTTTTTTCGTTCTTCGCCAGCTTTACTTGTCATCCACTGCAGGGAATAGTTGCTGGTGGCAAGTTTGATCTCCAGGATTTCATCCATGTAGGCCTGGACCACTGCATTGACAACAAGCTTGGCCATTGCAGGATGTTTATTGCTGTAAAGGATATAAACGGTTTTGGTATTGGCTACCGGTGTGATGGAGAGATTGCCTTGAATCATTGCGGCAATGATGTCGGCATCAGTTATTGGCTCTGTTGTTACTGACAGGAGTGCATCACCTTTGAGGGGAACTGTTTCCTGGTTTGTGGTGTCCGAGGTAAGAAGATCTGTAAAAAAGTTTGTAACCCCGTTTTTCAGTGATGAGAGATAGGTGAAGAGGCCATCTTTCCTAGGTTCGAAAAAATAATGTTTATATTTGCTGTCCAGTTGCAGTTGTTTAACTACTCTGCGGCAGACATTGATGCTGCGAATTAACTCAAATTGGGTGGTTAGAAAATCAGGATCCCAGTACATTCGATTGCTATCTAACGAGCTGGGACCGATATTTTTTTCAATAAGGACCTGAGATGCTGCAGTATAATAAGGAGTGGCAGTATAGGTGGCGATGAAAACCGTGAGGAAGGTGATAACCAGGAAAGTAAGAACAGTCATTTTCCGTTTGCTGATGACACGGATATAGTCGCGAAGGTGGATTGCCTGTTCTTGATTCTGTGGTAAATTGGACTGTTCAGGGGAGAAAGTGTTTTGCATGGTGTGTCGCAAGAGGTGGAAGGTAAAATAAGTGAAGAAACTGAAATAGTTGCTTGGCTTCACCAAGGAGTAACGGGTTTCTTTTTAGATATCTCTTTAAAAAAAACTTTCGGGTACTACAATGATATCATTTGCGATAACCGGGGTGTTCAGGTCGACTTTTTCAAGTATGGTCTTTGTATTATCAACAAGACGGATAATGCGAACACTGGAACGAGATGCCTTGCCGGTAAATCCACCGGCAAGGGCAATAAGATTGAGCACCGTTGCCTCATTGTCGCAGGGATAGGCGTCAGGGTCATCGACTTCTCCCGTCACATAGCACGTGCCCCCCTTGGAGATATAGATGGTGTCTCCATCCTGGATGATGATGTTTTGACTGATGTTGCCGCCTTCTACCAGTGATTTTATATTGAGGACTATGACTTCCTGTTTTCCGTCTTGAACTCTTTTGATAGTGGCAGTATCTCCGGAGCCTTCTTTTAACCCGCCTGCCTGTGAGACAATTTCGAGAAAGGTGGAGGAGCCGCGCAATTCGGCAATCCCGGGTTTATTAATGTGGCCGAGAATAACAGCTTTTTTGCTCCGAAATTCTTCGATGAAAATATTGACTTGGGGGTTGATGATGTAGCCGTCTGCCAGGAGGCGTGAGAGTTGAGCTGAAACATCAGATGTCTTCATCCCTTCCACTTTTACCTGACCCAGGAGCGGCATGACTATATAGCCGTTTTCGGTGACTCGCACTGTGGTTTTCAGATCGTCGTGATCATAAACGGTTATCTTGAGGACATCGCCAGGACC
>JAQYVF010000086.1 GCA_030145625.1 Desulfocapsa sp.
TGCAGCCGTTCTGACCGAGGCGCAATTGCAGCTTTTCAGAAAAGAACTTGCTGACAATGGTCCCTTTGAATGCATTGTGTTGTCAGAGGAAGAAAAGTTGAGTCTTGCGCAGGATTCTTTGGGGATGAGTGACGAACAGGTGACTCAGGTGACAGGAATCATTGCAAAGGTAACTGCCAAGTATGAAATCGTTTTGACTGAATTAGGCTTTAATGTAGAACGGATAACAGCTCTGCAAAAGGCCATGGCCAGCCAACGGGAGGAGATGGTTACGAGTTTAGGTTCAGTGCTGAGTAATGAACAACTTGAGAAACTTAAGATGCTTCGAAATCAGATGAAACAGCGAAATCAACAAGATGGCCCCCCACCCATGCGCAGAGGGGAGTGGTTATAATGCTTGGAAACGGGCACGGGATTCTTTCGTTTGTCTTGCTGCTGGTCGTTCTTTCTCTCTTAGGATGTGATGATCCGGTTTCTCTGAGGAGTGAGTGGCGAACGCAGCCGATAATCATTGACGGAAATGGTACCGACTGGCCTGAGACGTATCAATTTTTCGAAAAAGAATCAAAGGTACTGATATCTGTGATGAACGATAGAGACAATATCTATGTTCGTTTATTATTGAGGAGCAAGGCAACCCAGATGATGTTTTTACGGGCTGGTTTTGTCACGTGGATAGATGATAGTGGTGGCAGTAAAAAGAATTTCGGGGTGCAGTTTCCACTACCAAAACAGAATGATATGCAGAGAGAGTTGGCGGATCATAAACCAAGAAACAGTATGCAGGACGTTTTGGAAGACAGCCGGCATACCTTGTCCGTTCTCAAGGGGCCGCAAGGTAATCGTCTTGTCCATACCATATCTATGAATGAGGCAGCAGAATTGGGAATATATACCTGCCTGGGGCTGGAGTCAGGTTATCTGGTCTATGAACTGCAAGTCCCGTATAACGCTTCAGCATCGGATAAAACTGTCGGTATTGGTTTTGAGACTGGTGAATTGGAAAGACCAGCTGCTAAGAAACGGCCTGGTGGTGGCGATGAAATGGCAAGAGGTAGAGGTGGCCAATCGAGAGGGGGGAAGGGGCAGAGACCTTCAAACAATAGCCCTCCTGAACCATTTGAAATGTGGGCAACAGTACAGCTGGCGGATTTGCCATAACATCTTATACAGTGAAAGAATAGGGGTGAGTATGCAGGAAACCGGTGAGAATGGTTTTTTTGCTGGTCACATCAAGGAAGATCTATGTCCTGAGGCAGAATTCTCCCCGAGCCTCAGGATATACTTGTCATGACTATGGGGGCACTGGTGAGAGATCTGTTGTCGCTGGTACACGTTATCTCTGACCCATCATTGTTAAAGTTTGGCAGAAGAATATATACCGGATAAAAAAGTATTGTTATCATCAGATAACCCAACAAATTCAATACCTAATATAAGCCAGTCTTGATCCTTGCGAATGTTTTTGATTCTTCCTTTGGATATCAATTTGAGCTGACCCAGGAAAAATCCAATTTTGACAAGTTGTGATTCTTTGAAATCTGCCGTCTTGGTCCGTAAGGACACACCTCCTTGAGAAATATCCATCAAAAGTGCTTTCGTGTTCAATGTTTTGGTAACAAGTTTTACCGGGATATTTTTTACCTGGAAGAGGCGACAAATCTCTTTTTCAGTGAGCCGCGCATATGCTCTCTTCCCCAGCGGGTTGTCCGGTTCAAAATCCCAATCCACCCCTAATCCATCTAAAGAAGAAAGAGAGTCCCAATTTGTTGAATCCTTGCTCATATGTATCACGTCTGTAAAATTGATAATTTGATTTGTGCATATAAGTTATGTGGGTAACTATTTGTTTTAGTAGAAAAATGTGGGTGTGTTTTTGGCACTTTTGCTCATCAATAAAAAAAGCACCTAGCTCAAGAAAGAGGTAAGTGCTTGATATTACTGGTGGGCCGTCGGGGAGTCGAACCCCGGACCTGCTGATTAAGAGTCAGATGCTCTACCAATTGAGCTAACGGCCCTCTCATTCTGTGGAGGAATATATTGCAGGGCAACTAATAGCACACGGCGTATCATCCGTCAAGTATGGTGGAAGCCAATGAGTCGGATTTTTCCAGTTCAGTGATCTTCGGTCCGCTTACAGTCGGGCCAGTTTTTCTCCGCTCATGCTGGAAAAATTTTCACATTCCCGTTTGTTTATGAAGGGGCAGGCCTCTTTCATAAACCACTGTTTCTTGGGGCACCAGAAACGATCTTTAAAGGGTTCATTGCAACCCTTTTTCGTTAAAAGTCTGCGTTTGCGTTTTCCGTAGCTGACTTCCCTGTCCTGTATGGAAAATTGCCAAATGGTCATATCGCGCCTCCTCAGTCCTTTGAGAAAATTGTACGAACACGTTATGAGACTATATCGACAGAATTAGAAAGGAAATTAAGGAAAAAGAAGAGAAAAAAGCTGGTTAGGAGAGTAGGTTCTGGCCAACTGCCTAACTTATGGTGCTATTTTGGGAGGGGAAAAACAAGGAGATGTTGAATAGGGAATATTGAATGTTGACGTCTTTTTCTTGCTTCTGTTGTTCAATATTCCCTGCTCAATGTCCTCTTTTGGAAAGGTGTTTATCTATAATAGAGGTTGGGACTGCCCATGGTCATTAAGGACTTGTAGAGATTTCGACGAAAATCGCGACGATCCCAGATGCCTTGGATGTGTCCTCGTTTCAGGGCATTTCGTGCCGAATGATAATCCGGCGGGATGTCGATACCCGTTGTCTCCCGAATGACACGAGGTCCGGCAAAGCCGACACGGCTGGAACGGATGGCAAACTGATAGGGGGAGCAGCCCAGGAAGCTGGCAACCGGACCGGCATAGGAGTTGTTGTCGTAAACAACGATGTAGAGGCCGCCGGCATCAATGTATTCCCGTACCGCCATGGTGCATTTTGGCATTTGGGTCACCCCAAGGGTTCCCTCCTGAATGCGAATGCCGCCGGTGGTGTGAACATAGGAGAGCAGTGGACGCTTTTTTCGTTTTGCCAGTGCACAGGCCTCTACGAACTTTTCCCCCTCTGCCGAGCCCACGGTGCCACTGCGGAAATCAGAATAGAGCATGGATACCACGATCTGGATGTCCATGATCTTTGCTTCAAAGGTGAGGTTTCCGGAGTTGCGGCCGGTCTTTTTCTTGGCAAGTTTAAGCCGCTCATCAAAGCCCTTGTAATTCAGTGGATTACCTGAGGTGATATCTGTATTAAAGGTATGGATGGTGTCCGGGTCAAAGATATTGTGCAGGTACCACTTGTGCTCCAATGGGAAGTGGTGGCCGCAGGTTTCACATACCCCTGCAAATTCGCCATAGAGGTCAGGAATCCAGAGATCCTTGCACCCATATTTTTTACTGTTGGGACAGGTAACGGTTCGATCTTCATTGGCCAGAGGGCTGGTGTAGGTGTCGATCAGTTCCAGAGGGTCCTGGAGAGTATCCGAGATTAGAGCTGCTTTATTATAGGTGATTCGTAATTGAGGTGCTTTCTTATCCGTCTCTTCCTTGGCAAAGAAGTCTCTTACCGTGGTCAGGGGTGTGGAAAGGCGTTTGAGTACCACAGAACCCTCTCCAGATACCTCCTTGAGTGCTTTTTTGACTTGTTTATGATGTGTTTTCAGGACATCGTAGCGCAAATTGTAGTAAATTTTTTCATTTTTTTCATGAAAGCGCTTGAAAAATGACTCGGTGGGGGCAGGCTTGCCGCCAAAGCCGAGCATGGCCATTTCCCGGTATTTTTTGGAGCGTTGGTTCAGGAGTCTGCGAATCTCATCAGGATTGAGATCCCAGGGCACATCAATGGGTAATTCTTTTCTTTCGGATTTCTTTTTCTTTCTCCTGTTCTCCCATTCGCGAAATGCCTTGAAACTCTTGGTGTTGAGGACCACTTTGTCTGTGGCCCGCATGATCTCTGAGCGGACCTGGGCAAAAAAGGCGAAATCGTCATGTCTTGCCCCGAGAGGCGGCTCTTTGACGATGGCATCAATGGTTCCCAGGGCCAGGTTGTCCTGGGCCGTCAGTTTAAGACGTTCTGCACAGACCTCGATCAGTTCTTTTGGGACCTTTTTACCTTCACCGATCCTTCCTTCAATGGCCGCTGCCCCTTCTGGAGAGATGACCGAATAGTAGCCATGGGAGCACATGAGGCGGAAATCGGAGAGACCAATGGCCTCGGCTCCGCCGGATCCTCCTTCCGAGATCATGGAAATAAGGGGCACCCGCAGTTTGGTCATGCTGTAGATGTTGCGGGCAATCTGCTGGGCAGCTCCCGGGTATTCTTCAACGGGAAAGGAACCGGGAGTGAAGATATAGAAATGGATGGGGATGCCTTCGGTCTCGGCAACCTTCATGTAGCGCAGTGCCTTTTCGTTTCCCTCCGGACGACAGGAACCGCCGTTTCTGAATTCTTCCCCGTGACCTGTCTCCTGGCCGATGACCATAACCGTGGCCGTGTAGGGTTTATTCTTGATTCTCCGCACAATGGTGGCCTTGGCACAGACCATGGCCGGATCAACATTGGCCTCGTCTTGACCACCGAGCTCGGTGTAGTCTTCGTAGACGTTTTCCAGGATATCCTTGAGACTGAAACGTTCGATGGTGCGGACAATACGCACCCGTTCCATGGGGGTCAGCTGTTCTTCTGCTCGTTCTTCCAGAAAACTGATCGATTCATCAAGTTTCCGGATCTCGACTCGGAACTGTTCCTCGCTGTATTCATAAGGGTTCTGTTTGAGAGCCGTACAGGTCTCCTGGAAACCGAAAAGATTTCCCCAGTTGGTAAAATCTTTGACCTGTACCAGGTAGTTAATGCGCTCCTCTATCTTATGGAGCCTTTTCAGTAATTCATTCATATAAAAAGTTCCAGCTGCGCTCCTTAGAAGGTGAGCAGCCGGCTCAGGTTGGTTTTCAAATAAGTCAGGTTGGTAATAATGGAGCCACCTTGAGAGTCCTGTCCCTTGATGGTCACCTCGTCAATATATTGACTGGCCCGGTCTTTTGCTTCATTCATGGTGCGTCCCCAGACCAGAGCCAGAGCCAGGTTGGGGTCGTACTCACTGGGAATGGTGTAGGGTTTGTCAAAGGGGACATGGGTATAGACCACCGACCAGTCATGCGTGGGAAAGGTGAACTCGGTTATGGTGCCGATCCAGGGAGCAAAACCGCGCTGGGTGTCCTCAGCCACAATGCGCAGTTCAATGGAGGCCCCTTTGAATTCAACATGGTTTTGCTTGTAGCCGATTTCTTCACCCAATGCCAGCCGGATCTGTTCCCGGATCAGGTTGGGGTGGGCATTGTCCAGATAACTTATACGGGCAGAGACATCATTTTCCACCTGGATGCGGGTGTTGACTTCCAGGAGATAAGGCTGTCCGGAACGGGAGACAATCCATTCCCAGGTGCCCACATTGTCATAGCGGACATGGGCGGCCAGCTTCAGGGAATAATCCACAATCTGATCTAAAACTTTTTTCTCGTCAAAGTCATAGTCAAAACAGGATGCATGGAAGCCTGGAGCTGCCTCCACACGTTTCTGGCGGCCTGTGGACTGGATGGTGCAGTTACGTGAACTGAAGTGGATGCGTTCACCATGCTGGGAGCAGAGGAGCTGGACTTCCAGGTGATTGTAGTCGGTGAGGCACTGCTCGATAAGGACACCGCCGTCTCCGAACTGGCGCTTGGCATAGCTCTGTACCTGGCGATAGATGCGACGGAACTGATTGATTTCAGTTACTTCTTCAATGCCCATACCGCCACCGCCAGCCGCAGCTTTGACCAGGATAGAGGGGTTGGCGATACCTTGAGCCCTCTGGTCATTCATGAGGTGCTGGGCGATCTCTTCAGCGTCCATCTCGTTATAGATGGGGCTGTCTGTTCCAGGAATTGTGGGGATTTTCAGTTGATTTGCCACCCGCTTGGTATTGATTTTGTCACCAAGATTTTTGATGACTTCCCAGCTAGGACCGATAAAGATCAGGGAACGGTCACGGATGGTGGCCCGCCTGGCAAAACGAAAGTCTTCCGAGAAAAAACCGTATCCAGGGTGAATGGCTGTACAGAGGGTGTGGTCGGCCACGGCAAAGAGGTCGTTGGGCTCTGTATAGCTTGTAATGCGCCAGGCATTCTGTCCGGGACCACTGGTGACGTTACGCTGAACGTGTTCTGAATCTTTATCCGCATCGGTATAGACAACCACATAGTCAAGACCGAGGTCTTTACAGGCGTTCATGATGCGGATAGCGATTTCGCCCCTGTTTGCTATAAGAACCTTTCCTTCCAACGTATCCCTCTTCGTGTGTAAACGATCACCTGCACTGAATCTATTCGTGAGCAGGCTATCCGGTATGTCTCTGTACAGTCGGCTATCCTGACTGCAAACGATATCAGCATCAGTAACTGCTTACTGATGCTCAGGTTGAGTGCTTTCCGGCTGTTGCTACTCTATAATTGGTTACCTTCTCATAAGACAGGTGCGAAAAAGAGTAGAACATTTTCTTTCTCACACCTGAATATAGTTACAAAAAAAATAGTACAATGAAGATTTTTTTGGCGACAATAATGAATGATCTCTACTATAGTCATGAGATAGCAATTAGAAAAGAGAAAATGTGTTTTTGGGCCTGAATTGCTCTACTCTGTCGATGTTGGGTTGTTTGCAAGCAGCCTGAAACACTTGAATATTTTCCTGAAAAGAGATGACAAAAGAAAAAATAGACGCCCCTGCGGGCACACCTGGCCAAAAGAGTTTTTTTCAACGATTGGCAGCTCTTCTGCCTCTGGGGCGTGCTCCGGAGACCACTGAAGATCTGGAACAGGAAATTCAGGAACTCCTTGAAGAAGGTGAAGAGCAGGGATTGATTTCCTCCCTTGAGGAGCGGATGATCAATTCCATCTTTGATTTTCACGATACCTTGGCTCTCGAGGTGATGACCCCTTCCACCGAGATTATCAGTGCAGAAGAGTCTACTCCGATCAGTGACCTGGTGGATCTGGTCATTGAGAAGGGCTTTACCCGTATTCCCATCTATCGGGAAAAACCTGATACTATTATCGGTATTCTGCATGCCAAGGATCTGCTGAAGGTCTGCGCCCGGGGAGATAATGACTCCGGAGTTGGGGAGTTGTTGAGTCCGCCCTATGTCATCGATGAGAGCAAACCCATTGTTGATCTGTTACGGGAGTTTCAGAAGCTGAAAATTCACGTGGCTGTGGTCGCAGATGAGTTTGGGACGGTGCGTGGTCTGGTTACTCTGGAGGATGTCTTAGAAGAGATCGTCGGGGAGATTGCTGATGAGTCTGATGTGGTCAGAAATCTGCTTCAGGATATCGATGAAGAAAGTGTGCAGGTCAAGGCCCAGGCTGATATAGAGGTGATTGAAGAACGCTTTCAGGTAACCATGCCTGAAGGGAATTATGAATCCATTGGTGGTTTGGTTATCTTTATGCTGGGCCGTCTTGGTGTGGTCGGAGATGTTGTGGATGTTCAGGGGCTGCGCTTTACCGTACTCAGCGCCACAGAACGTCAAATCGATCTGATGCAGGTTACCCGGCTGCCATTACAAAAGGAAGAGGAGTGAAGGCACTGACAACCCGTACCGGGCTCTTGGCGACGGGTGCTACGATTCTTCTGCTCTGGCTGGCACTTCCCGGCGGCGGTGGATTCTGGCCTCTGCTTGCTGTTGCCTGTGTCCCTCTCTTTGTTGTTGTTTGCAGCGGAAGCAGGCGTCAGGCCATGGGCTTTGGTTTTCTTACCGGTGTCGGCCACTTTCTCCTGCAACTCTACTGGATTATTTTCGTCCTTGGCCACTACGGAGGGCTTCCCCTGTTGGTTTCCGTTCCGGCCCTGTTCCTTCTTGCCTGCTACATGGCAGCGTATGTCATGGGCTTTTCTCTTCTGGCCAGGTTCTTTGTCCACCGCTTCTCTTTTGGCCTCTGTCTCTGGCTGCTGCCCTCTGCCTGGGTGGCGGGGGATTGGCTGCGTTCCTTTTTGTTCAGCGGCTTTCCCTGGATGGATCTGGGCTACGGACTTGCCGGTATGCCTCTCTTGCTGCAGTCGGCCGATATCTGGGGCCATTACGGACTGACTTTTCTGGTCGTGCTCGTCAATAGTCTGTTGGCACTCCTCATCGTGAACAGGGAGGGCAAAAGAGCGGCAGTCAGGTTGGTGGCTCCTGTTGCTCTCCTCACACTCTTGGTTGTGAGCTATTCTGCAGTCCGCTGGCAGCAGGTGCATTCCGCTGAGTCGGAAAGGGAGTCAATGACTGTGGCCGTGGTCCAGGGCAACGTGGATCAGAACCAGAAGTGGCTTCCGGAGCGACAGCAGGAAACGGTATTGAACTATATCGAACAGAGTCGCAGCCTGATGCTTGGCACACCTCGGCCGGAGTTGGTGATCTGGCCTGAGACGGCACTGCCCTTTTATCCTGTTGCCCATCCGCTGCTTACTCCCCTGCAGCATTTTGTCTCTCAGGAGCAGGTGATGCTTCTGACCGGGGCACCCTGGTATCAAAGAGATAGCGAAGTGCAGGGAGGGATGGAGTTTTTTAACAGCAGTCTGCTTTTTGATACCAGGGGTGAGCTTGTTGCCCGGACCTCAAAGACCCATCTTGTGCCTTTTGGTGAGTATGTGCCGCTAAAGCGTTTTCTGCCGTTTCTTGCCCCGTTGGTGGAGGCAGTAGGTGATTTTAGTCCAGGACAAATTCATGAGCCTCCTGCTTGTCAGAAGGCGAAGATTGGGGTATTAGTCTGTTTTGAATCCATTTTTCCGGATATTTCCAGGAAATGGGTGGATGCAGGGGCAACCCTTTTGGTCAATATGACCAATGATGCCTGGTACGGACGATCCAGTGCCCCGCATCAGACCTTGGCCATGACTCGCTTGCGTGCCGTGGAAACCAGAAGGACGCTGGTTCGTTCAGCAAACACTGGGTTCTCCGTATTTATCGATCCCTTAGGTCGTCTGCAGCAGCTGTCACCCCTGTTTGTCCCCTGGGAGGCAGCTGACAGGGTACAGATCATGGAAGAACGGACCTTTTTTGTCCGTGGCGGCTACCTGTTTGCGCCGCTGTGCTTCGTGGTGACAATCTTTGCATGTGCAGGACTTCTGCGGCGACGTGAAGGGAAAAGGGAAAGAAAAGGATGAAGGGAAAGGGCGTTCTTCTTGTGCGCTGTTCCCCTCAACCTCTAAATTTGTTTTTTTTATCATAAAATAAAGAATAGTTGGAGTATAAAACATGTCAACTGATACAGGAGCCGCAGTTTCCAGACAGAAACTGCAGGATCTTAAAGGCCGGATGCTGGCCTTGAAGGAGCATCTTTGACCTCGCCAGGCGAAAAGATGAATTAGAGCGTTTGGAGCAGCAGACTCTGATGCCCGGTTTTTGGGATGATGCGGCTGTTGCCCAGAAAGTGCAAAAGGAATTGGGGCAGCTGCAGGACGTCATCAAGGGCTGGGAAAAGCGTTGGAATGAGCTGGAGGAGACGGAACTCCTTCTGGAAATGGCAACGGAGGAGAGAGACAGCGAAACCGAAAATGAGGTGGCCCTGTCTTTGCCGGCCATAGAGGAAGGTATAGATGTGGCCGAGCTCGAGTGTATGTTCTCGGGTGAGCATGATGCCAGCAATGTGATCATTTCCATCCATGCTGGAGCCGGTGGCACAGAGGCCCAGGATTGGGTGGGGATTCTTTTGCGTATGTATCTGCGTTGGGCAGAAGCTAAAGGGTTTAAAGCAGATATCCTGGATCTCCTGTCGGGAGATGAGGCGGGAACCAAGAGTGTCACCATTATCATTAAAGGTCGTTTTGCTTACGGCTATATGCGTTCCGAGCTTGGAATTCATCGTCTGGTACGGATATCGCCCTTTGATGCCAGCGGTCGACGGCATACATCCTTTGCCTCGGTTATGGTCATGCCCGAACTTGAGGATAGTATAGACGTGGAAATCGATGATAAGGATCTGCGTGTCGATACCTATCGGGCAAGCGGGGCGGGGGGGCAGCATGTGAATAAAACCGATTCCGCAATCCGCTTAACCCACCTTCCCACCGGGGTCGTGGTCCAGTGTCAGAACGAACGTTCTCAGCATCGGAATAAGGATATGGCTATGAAGATGCTTGTGTCTCGGCTTTATGAGCTGGAGAAGGAAAAACAGGCGGAACAGCAGGAGGGATTGTCCGGCGACAAGAAAGGCATCTCCTGGGGCAGCCAGATCCGATCTTATGTGCTTCAGCCTTACCGCATGATCAAGGATCATCGGACAGAGGTGGAAGTGGGGAACGTGGATGCAGTGCTGGACGGCGATTTGGACAGCTTTATCAAGGCCTATCTTCTCTGGGCCAAGTAGCAGGGGAGAGACGCAATCGGAGCATCGTGCTGTGCAAAATGCGGGGCCTGCCTGGCGGTCTGTCCGGTTTACCGGGTAAGTGGCAGAGAAGCCCATACTTCCAGAGGGAAACTTCACCTCCTGGAGGCTATGGGCTTAGTTGACAGCAGCCCCGTCTTTATCAATATCTTTTCTGCCTGTCTGCTCTGCGGGGCCTGCACTGCAGTGTGTCCGCGGCAGATCGATGTCGGGCGGGAACTGGTGGCCGCTCGCGCCACCTTTTCATCCCTTGCCGGACCCCATGGCTATGAAAAATTTCTGGCTCGTAAACTCCTGGAGCATCCTGCCAGCCTGAAGGGACTCCGCATCCTTGGTCGTGCAGGAGAGAGGTTGCTGGGAGCACGTCTTCCCAGAGATTCCGGACTGCGGCTGCGGCTGACCCAGTTTTCAGAAGAGATGGTCTGTTCTTCTCCTGCCGGGGAGCACAGCTTGTCTGCTTCGGCTCCCGGAGAACATCTTACCTGGTTTCCCGGATGTGCCGCCCGCTATCTCTTTCCTGATATCGTCTCATCCTGCCGCTCTCTGTTGGCCGGTTTTAAGCGCTCTCTTGAGTTGCCTGACGGGTTGGCCTGCTGCGGCCTTGCGGCCTGGGCGGCAGGAGATATGAAAGGGGCCAGAAAGAGCGGACGCAGAAACATTCAAATTCTGGAAGCCACAGAAGGGCCGATTCTGGTCTCTTGTGCTTCCTGTTTTTCCCACCTTGGCAATTATCCCAAACTTTTTGCAGATCAGGAAGAGTGGCAACAGCGGGCTGAAAAGGTGGCTGCACGTCTGGTGGAGTTGAGTGTGTTTCTCGCAGGTCAAGGGGACAGGGAAGCGCAGGGGATTGAACTCGGTGGGAAAAAAACTCGGGTCTTTTATCATGCCCCCTGTCATCTGCGCCATGGTTTACCATCCTCAGATCAGGCACGGCTGCTCTTGCAGCAAACCGGTAGGGCAGATGTCCTGCAAATACCTGGCGGCCCGCGTTGTTGCGGTCAGGGCGGGCTTTTCCATGTGGCGCAGCCGGAACTTTCCGCCTCCATCCGTGATCAACTGGTGGCAGATGTCCTGGTCCTGCAGCCGCAGGTGATTACTTCGACCTGTTCCGGCTGCCTCATGCAGTGGCAACAGGGGCTGGCAGCAGCAGGGAGCAGGGTCAAGGTCCTGCATCTGGCCCAACTGCTGGAGCAGCTGCAGGTCAAGAAGTAAGCCCTGTTTTCCTCACTTCAGGTTTTCTCACCTATATTCCCCCTTGCAGAGAGCGGACAGGACGTGTAAAAAAAGGGAATTCATTACAAAGATACGTTTGTTTTGGGGCTGAGAGAGGAAATGAGGAAAGGGGTGGGGGATGTTTTCCCCTCCTTATATTTTACGGGAATAAGTTATGGCGTATACACCTGTTGTAGGGAGTTCCATCCGGCGGCAGTTGCAGGATAGAGAGGAGAAAATCCTTTCTCCTTATGCAGCTCTGAATAAAAAGTCTGCAGGACGCAGAGTGAAACAGGAAGATGATGAACGCGATATTCGCATGCCCTTTCAGCGGGACAGGGATCGCATAACCCATTCCAAGACCTTTCGTCGCCTAAAGCATAAAACCCAGGTCTTTCTGGCTCCTGCCGGAGATCATTATCGTACTCGGCTCACCCATGTCCTGGAGGTCTCCCAGATTGCCAGGACCGTTGCTTCGGCTCTCTGCCTGAACGCCTCTTTGACCGAGGCCATTGCCCTGGGCCATGATCTGGGCCATACCCCCTTTGGCCATGCCGGAGAGGCAACCTTGAATGAACTCCATCCCGGCGGCTTCCGCCATTATGTTCACAGTCTGCGAGTGGTCGATTTCCTGGAGAACCGGGGCAGAGGGTTGAATCTCACTTTTGAGGTCCGTAACGGGATAGTCAAACATTCCAAGGGCCGCAACGATATCTTTCCCGAGAACGGGGCGGAACTTCCTGAAACCCTGGAAGGTCAAGTGGTACGAGTGGCCGACATCATTGCTTATGTCAATCATGACATGGATGATGCCCAGCGTGCCGGTATCCTGAAAGAGGGTGATTTGCCGGCCGATATTCGCACCGTGTTAGGTGAACGCCATTCCAAACGGACCGGAGCTATGGTAAGAGACCTGATTATTGAAACCCTGGCGGCAGGAGACGGCAAGCTCCATCTCAGTAAAAAGATGTTGCGGGCGATCACTGATCTGCGAATGTTTCTCTATGAAAATGTGTACCGCTTCTACCTGGTGCATAATGAGTTTGAAAAGGCCCAGCGTGTTATCCGCGATCTGTACGGCTACTTTATGGAAAATGGGCTTGGGCGCTTTAATGGTCATTCCTGGGAATCGTTGGGGCATGGGTCCTGGCCCAGTGAAGAGGTTGCCCATCGCCGTGTCTGTGATTTTATTGCCGGGATGACGGATCGTTATGCCCTGCGTATTTATGAACAGATTTTTCTGCCTAAACCCTGGAATGCACGGGGTGTTGGCTTTTAGGGTACCTTGAAAAATTAGAATTTTCGTTCAAAATAGAGGCATGAGAAAAATTTTGCCACAGGCATATATTTGATATTCCGAGGATAAAATTTTTCTCATAACGAAGAGTTTGGGCGAAAAGGCAATTTTGCAAGGTGGCCTTTAGTTTGTTCGGCTGGTGTCTGATTAATTAACTTAAGATTTTGAAGAATAAAAAAAGTTTTTTTATGGAAAAGATAGAGACAAATAAGACTCTGGCCAAGAGCTATGAGTTTGATAATGTGGAAGAGAAATGGCTTAAGCGTTGGAATGATGAAGGCTGCTTTCGGGCGACCATGGAAGAGGGGAAGGACTCTTTTTCCGTTGTTATTCCTCCTCCCAATGTCACCGGTGTCCTCCATGTGGGCCATGCCCTGAATAATACCATGCAGGATGTGCTGGTACGCTACCACCGCATGTGCGGGGATAATACCCTCTGGGTGCCGGGGACCGATCATGCAGGTATCGCCACCCAGAATGTGGTTGAACGTCAGCTGGCCAGCGAGGGGAAAGGAAGGCATGATCTGGGCCGTGATGCATTTATTGAACGGGTCTGGGACTGGCGTGAGGATAAAGGTGGCACCATCATCAACCAGCTTAAGCGTCTGGGGTCCTCTTGTGATTGGGAGCGAGAGCGCTTTACCATGGATGAAGGACTGTCCACGGCCGTGCGTGAGGTCTTTGTCCGTCTCTATAATGAGGGCTTGATCTATAAGGGTGATTATATAGTAAACTGGTGCCCTCGTTGTCACACGGCCCTGGCCGATGATGAGGTGGAGCACGAAGAAAAAAAAGGAAAACTTTACCACCTTCGCTATCCCTTTGCCGATGGTTCCGGTCATGTCGTGGTGGCTACTACCCGGCCAGAGACCATGCTGGGTGATACCGGTGTGGCTGTACATCCCGATGATGAGCGTTACAGCCATTTGGCGGATGTGGGGATCAGACTACCGCTTACTGATCGTGTTATTCCAGTGGTCTTTGACCATCACGTACAGAAGGATTTCGGCACTGGGGCCCTGAAGGTCACTCCGGCCCATGATCGTGATGACTATGAGATCGGCATACGTCACTCTTTAGAGATCATGAAGGTGATGGATGATCACGGGGTAATGAACGATAAGGCAGGGGCCTATGTTGGTCTTGATCGTTTTGACTGCCGTAAGAAGATCGTGGCGGACCTGGAAGAGCAAGGGTTCCTTGATAAGATTGAAGATTATGATCATGCCGTGGGCCAGTGTTATCGCTGTGCGACAGTGGTGGAGCCCACTACCTCCCTGCAGTGGTTTGTCTCTGTTCGTCCCCTGGCTGACAAGGCCGTGGCGGCGGTGCAGGATGGCCGAATCAATATTTATCCCAAGACCTGGTACAACACCTTTTACTCCTGGATGGACAATATCCGTGACTGGTGTATCTCCCGGCAGATCTGGTGGGGCCATCGTATCCCGGCTTGGACCTGTAAGGATTGTGGAGAGTTGATGGTGGAATCCGTTGACCCCACGACCTGTTCAAAATGTGGTTCTGCCAACCTGGAACAGGAAAGCGATGTCCTTGATACCTGGTTTTCCTCAGCTCTCTGGCCTTTTTCCACCATGGGCTGGCCCGAGGAGACCAAAGAACTGGAATTTTTCTACCCCACCTCGGTCCTGATTACCTCCTTTGACATCCTCTTTTTCTGGGTGGCAAGGATGATGATGATGGGGCTTCATTTTATGGATGAGGTACCCTTTAAGGACGTTTATCTTCATGCCCTGGTGCGGGATAAGCATGGGAAAAAGATGTCAAAGTCCACCGGCAATGTCATCGACCCCTTGGAAATCATGGGGCAGTATGGCACCGATGCCATGCGCTTTACTCTCACCGCCTTTGCTGCTCAGGGTCGTGAAATCAAGCTGGACGAGGAGAGGATAGAAGGGTATCGCTATTTCATCAACAAGATCTGGAATGCGGCCCGCTTTGCACTGATGCACGTGGAGGAGTGTGATCCACTAATTACCGATGTCGTCAAGAACCATAAAGATCTTCCTCTGGTTCATCGCTGGATCCTGAGCAGGACATCGAAGACCACGGCTGAAGTACGCCGTTCCCTTGATGAGTATCGCTTTAACGATGCGGCGTCTGTCCTCTACCAATTTATCTGGCATGAATTCTGTGACTGGTACCTGGAGTGGATCAAGGCTGATCTCTTCAGCAAGGATGAAGTGCTGCGGGACCAGGCCAGGGGGGTATTGCTTTATGTGTTGGAGACGATCCTTAAACTCATTCATCCCATCACACCTTTTGTCACCGAAGAGATCTGGAGTGTGCTTCCCGGCGACCGACCTGTGCTGATGACCAGCGACTATCCTGTTGTCATGGATGCGTGGCAGGATGAAGAGGCAGAGGGCCAGGTGGAGCTGCTCATGGGGGTTATCACCGGGATTCGTAATATTCGCTCCGAGGCAGATGTCCATCCTTCGGCCAAAATCGATGCCTTTGTCCTCTGTGATGATCCGGGAAAGGTTAAGTTCATTCGTGACTTTTCAGCCGCCATCTCTGCTATGACCCGTCTTGAATCGCTTAGTGTCGAGGCGGAGGGAACAAAACCCAACGATGCCGCCACCTATATCTACCAGGATATAGAGATGTATGTTCCCCTCAAGGGGCTGGTGGATGTGGATAAAGAGCGGGAAAAACTTGGTCGGGAACGGAAGAAGATCGAGGTTTCACTCAAACAGATCAACGGGAAGCTGGGTAATGCAAAATTCCTGGCCAATGCCCCTGCTGCAATTGTAGAAAAAGAGCAGGGCAAAAAGGCGGAGCTCGAGGCCAAGCTCGCTAAAGTAGCTGAATCGGAAAGGAGGCTGGAAGACATTGGATAGGTCACAGCTGCATACTATGCTTCGCTCCTTCCTCCATGAAGATATCGGGCACGGAGATCTCAGCAGTGAGCCCCTCTTTAGCAGGGGCGAAGAGGGCAGTGCCCGTCTTGAGGCCAGGGAGCCTCTGGTGGCTGCCGGGGTCGAAACCGTGGCCGCCGAGGTCTTTCGTCTGCAGAATGCAAAGATCCAGGTCAGTGGGGCTGTTGCCGATGGGAGGTCGGTCTCAGCAGGAGACACCCTGCTCACCGTGAGTGGGCCTGTTGTTGATCTGCTCAAGGCGGAACGGGTGGCCCTGAACCTCCTGCAGCGTCTCTGTGGTGTCGCTTCTTTTACTGCCCGTTTTGTGGAAAAAACCAAGCTCTATCCCGCTCGCATCACCGATACCCGTAAGACCACTCCAGGGCTGCGTATGCTTGAAAAATATGCGGTACGGGCAGGCGGAGGCTACAACCACCGCTTTAACCTCAGTGACGGGGTGATGATCAAGGATAATCATATTGCTGCCTGCGGTTCTCTGACCAGGGCGGTGGAGATCTTGCGGGAGTCAACTCCTCATACCATTCGTATCGAGGTGGAGACCGACACCCTGGATCAGGTACGTGAATGTCTGGAGTGTGATGTAGATATCATCATGCTGGACAATATGGACATGGAAAGCATGAAACAGGCAGTGACCCTGATTAATGGAAGGGCGCTGGTTGAGGCTTCCGGCGGAGTGAATCT
This sequence comes from Desulfocapsa sp., assembly GCA_030145625.1. Classification (GTDB taxonomy): domain Bacteria; phylum Desulfobacterota; class Desulfobulbia; order Desulfobulbales; family Desulfocapsaceae; genus Desulfocapsa. Next base: position 16,487 of record JAQYVF010000086.1, read on the forward strand.
TGAGACAGTGGCAGCCATTGCGGCCACCGGTGTGGATATCATTTCTGTCGGGGCGCTTACCCATTCCGCCCCCTCCTGTGATATCGGCATGGATTGGCAGACCTGATTTGATAGTGCTGTGAATTTTTTGTATCCACTTGAATAGTTACAAAATTTCTTGATTCTTTTGGGAAAAGTGTGCCATACTGAAAGGTATATAATCGTCAGTAGGTAAGAGGTAACTGCAGGCTTCATACTATTTTCGTATGGAAAAAGATGAAGAGAATACCAGTCCAGAGAAAGGAATCAAATTATGCGTTGTCCTAAATGTGGGTACATTTCATTTGATCATATAGAGACCTGTCTGAAGTGCAATAAGGATATTGCAGGAGGAGTGGAGGTCGAAGGAACAACCTATCACGCAGTTGCACCATCGTTTCTCCGTGTTCCTAAAAAGGATGATACCGAGACAGAGATGCAGGCGGAGGAATTGGGAGATGGGGCTTTTGAGTTTGCCGATCCCGATCTCGATGTCCTCAGTGACGGGGATGAAGAACTCAGCTTTATTGACAGTGATGAAGATTTGGTCGATATTGCCGTAGAAGAGGTGGTCGAGGAAGCCGAGGGAATTGATTTTCAGCTTGAGGCTGATGAAGAACTCGATGAAGAAGGATTTGACTTTGATTTTGATGATGAAGAGACGGCAGCTGCTCCTGTTTCCGAAGAGGAATCCCAACCAACTTTTGCCGTTCCTGATGATTTAGCCGATATTTCTGATCTGGCACCTCCTGTAAAAGAACAGGTAACCCCTGCCGGCTCTGACAATGAAATGGATCTGTCCCTTGATGATGAGATGAATCTTGATGAGAGTTTGGATCTTGACGGTCTGGACCTTGACCTGGGGCTGGGGGCTGGTGATGGAAAAGAAGATGCGGGTTCCCTGTCCCTGGATGATATTGATCTGTCTGAAGACGATATCGGTATCGATGATGGCGGATTGGACGGTGTGAGCATGGATCTGGACCTTGACGGTTTGGATGAAACCGCCGAAACTCGAAAAGAAAAATCTCCTGGGAGCCTGGATGGGCTTTCCCTCTCTTTGGATTAGGTTTTTAGGAGAGAAAATCAGTTGACATGACAGGGAATGTTGTGTAGATAGCACTGCATACAAGGTGCCGGGATAGCTCAGTCGGTAGAGCAACGGACTGAAAATCCGTGTGTCCCTGGTTCGATTCCTGGTCCCGGCACCA
>JAQYVF010000029.1 GCA_030145625.1 Desulfocapsa sp.
AATAGGCCCTGTGACTTCGAACATTCACGGGTTCTCCGTCGCAGGGCCTATTCCGCCGAACTCCGTGCTGAAAATAACCTGCCGGGTAGGCTGGAACACAGGAAATCTCCGTTTTCCACTTGACTTTACTTATCATAGATGCCCCCCGAACTCCAAACCTTAGATGTTTCCTAATGCTCTTCAAATCTGCTCAGTTCCGGTTCAGGGGGGATTTGTTTACTTTCGAGATTGGGCTTCAGACGAGCGATGTAGTAGAAAGGTATGGCCGGGCAGTATGGTGAGGAGTCAACTACCTTCGTCAATGCATCCATCTGTGGATTGATGCTCTCAACCTGAGAACGACCCTATTATTCTTGAGAATAATTCAAATATGCAATATATTAACATTAGGCTCTAGATAGGTGAATTTCGCTACTAGATATTAATACTAAGGTATAATATGCTATATTTTGCAATGACAGATAAGGCTATCGCAAAAGAGATTGGGGGGCGCTTAAAAGCTTTGCGATTAAGATCCAACAAAAAGCAGAAAGATATAGCTGAGTCTGCAGGTCTTTCCATCACAGCTATTCAAGGGGCTGAGAAAGGTGAGACAACATTTCTTACGTTTATCAAAGTGTTGAGAGCCTTGGATGCTCTTGACAACCTGGATTCTTTTTTACCTGAAATTGAAATAAGCCCTCTGCAACTTGCAAAACTTGAAGGACGTAAACGTAAGAGAGCTTCCGGGCAATAACAGTGAAAGGAGAATCCTATGGATAGCACAGCATATGTAAAATTGTGGGGAGAAACTGTTGGGGCTGTCTCATGGATGAGTGGCAGAGGATATGCTGCATTTGAGTATGAACCCTCTTTCTTAACCCATAACCTGGATATTTCGCCTATTCACCTGGGGCTGACCAAAGCTCGTTCCGGTCATACTTTCACTTTTCCGGGTATTGATCGTGAAACATTCAAGGGATTGCCCGGGTTGTTGGCCAGTTCTCTTCCTGACTATTTTGGCAATAGTGTCATAGATGCTTGGTTAGTGCGTGAGGGGCGTGATCCCAGTTCCTTCAACCCTGTTGAACGTCTTTGTTATATTGGAACCAGAGGTATGGGGGCATTGGAGTATTCACCGGTGAACGCCCCGGCAAACTTGAAGGATTCGGTCAGTGTTGAGGTAGCAAAATTGATGGAGCTAGCCCATGATGTTTTGACCGAACGTAAAAAACTTGATGTCGATGTCGGAAGAGGTGGTCGTGAAAAGGCCGCAGCTATGCTTGATATTTTACGTGTTGGTGTGTCAGCTGGTGGCATGGTGCCAAAAGCGGTTGTTGCTATAAATGGTGCTAACCATGTGCTCTCTGGTCAGGCTGACGTCCCTGAAGGTTACGATCATTGGATTATAAAATTTGATGGGCTTTCCGAAGATGCTCAAAAGAATCTTGGAAAGCCAGTGGATAACTGTAAAATCGAGTACGCTTACAGTCTGATGGCAAAAGAAGCAGGCATTAATATGACGGATTGCCGGCTGCTGGAAGAAAATGGTAGAAGCCACTTTATGACCAAGAGGTTCGACAGAGATCATAATGAAAAAATACACGTTCTTTCACTTGCCGGCATGGGGCATTTCGGGTGGAACCCTGTCGGTACTGTCGGCTATGAAAGTGCTTTTCAGATCATGCGCCTGTTAAAACTTCCCTATCAGGAGCAGGAACAACAGTTTCGTCGAATGGTTTTCAACGCTATCTCCAGAAACGTCGATGACCATGTAAAAAACATCAGCTATACGATGGACAAATCAGGTAAGTGGAGGCTGTCTCCTGCTTACGATATTACTTTTTCAGTTAATCCATTAGATGCTTTAGGCGAATCTCACAAGATGACCATCAATGGCCGGCAAGATGAGTTCACTTTCGATGACTTCATAGATGTAGCTCATAATGTGGAGATCAAAAAAGCTGAAGAGATAGTAGATGGAATTCTTGATGTGGTGAGCAGATGGCCGGAGTTTGCAAAGGAAGCCAACGTCTCACCAGAAGCTATAAGGTATGTGAGCACCTTGCACTTGGATGAGCAGAGTCTTGCAGGAGGACTATCCATGAGCTAGGCCATTTTAGCAAATGGAGTGAAATAGTAGCGGTGAACAAAGACAGAACAAAAGACTCGAAACACATTAGTAACAACACGAACAGATACAATTAACAGTACTCCTCTTAACATATTGACATTAATGCTATATGAACACATTAGTAACTTTTGAATCTCCCTTATAACTCAGAAAAATCCGACATCACCTCTCCTAACTCTTTTTCTTTCCCCACAGGGGATCCTGTCCGAACCGATCCATCCACCAATCCTCCGGCTCAAGCATATCACTATCTGTGGGTACCAGCGGTATCCTGAACTGATCATAATGGCGCAGAAGTACATCATAGGCCCTGGTCAGCTTGCGCATCATATTTCCTTTTTCCTTGTCGCTTCCCACAAGATCCGGATGATACTGCTTGCATTTGTTACGATAACTGCGCTTGATTTCCCCCAGAGTGGCTCTGTCTCCAAGACCAAAAAGTTCCTTGGCCTCAAAAATGGCCTGCCATTCCGACTTGGTCATGGTGAGCTCTTAGTTTTCCAACTCGTTTCCTCTCCCCTGACAAGCCTGCCGATATTGGAACTGTGCTTGATCCAGATCAGCACAGCAATCACAAAAGCAGGAAGGAGTATAGAGGTGTTACCACCAAGGAACCAGATACAAAAAGGAATCAGACCTGCTGCGGCAAGCGATCCTGCCGAGACAAAACCAGTGACAGCCACCACTGCCAGGAAGACAAACAGACCAATGAGGATAGACCAAGGTGAAAAACAGAGAAAAACTCCCAGGGCAGTGGCCACCCCCTTACCTCCTCTAAAACCAAGATAAAGAGGGAACATATGACCTATCACTGCAGCCAGCCCGCATAGACCAATAAAGAATTCCCGGTTCTCTCCCTGGGGCAGAAGGATGGAAGCGAGAAAAACAGGTAAAAATCCCTTGGCCACATCGCAGAGCAGGGTCAGGATGCCAAGTTTTTTCCCCAACACGCGATTTACATTAGTGGCCCCGATATTCCCGCTCCCCTCCCGGCGCACGTCCTTCCCGACTGCCCGGCTAAAGAGCAGGCCAAAAGGAATGGCCCCGATCAGATAGCTCAAAAAAAATACTGCTAAAAACGTTATTGCCATGCCTGCCTGCTCCCAAAGGACTTTTTTTTATACCCCCAATAAAGAAGGTAAAATGTTTTAACAGTAAAGAATAACTCTCAAAATTATACTGTTTTTAAATTTGTTGTTACAACAGATAAGAACAATAGGTATAAGACCATAAACTCTCTGCAGCGTATTGATAGGGGGTACATATTGACTGAGACAACATTACTGCATATTATTTGGAAAAACAACGAAGCAGAAGGAGAGTTTCACGCAGTTATCCTGAAATTCAACTTTAATGGCGGAAAGGATGTGCCTGTGGTACATTTCTCCAAATTTTTCATCAGCCATTCCCATTTACCCATAGACCCAATTATTATCCATGAGCCTGCGTACCATTCATAAATTTCCAGACCCGATCCTTCGTCTGAAGGCAAAAAAGATCACCGAATTTGACGACTCCCTACAGAGCCTGGTCTCCGACATGGTCGAAACCATGTACGATGCCCCGGGCGTCGGCCTGGCAGCCCCTCAGATTGGGGAATCCATACAACTGATAGTGGTTAATATCTCCACAGAAGAAGACGAACAAAAATCCATGGCCATGATCAACCCGGAGATCACCTTCCACGAAGGCACTCAGGTCGATGAAGAGGGATGTCTCTCTGTACTCGATCTCACTGCTTCGGTGAAAAGAAGCCAAAAAATCACAGTTACCTTTCTGGACCTCTCCGGTCAGGAGCATGAACTGACCACCGAAGACCGTTTTGCCGTGGTACTCCAGCATGAGATCGATCACCTCAACGGCATCCTCTTTATTGACCACCTCAGCTCCCTGAAACGTGCACTGTATAAGAAAAAAATCAAAAAGATGTTGACCTCCAAAACGAGGTAGCTCAATGACAAAAAAATTATTTCGTATCATTTTCATGGGTACCCCGGATTTTTCCGTCCCTGCCCTCCAAGCCATGATAGACGGACCAGATCAGGTGGTGGCCGTGGTCACCCAGCCAGACCGGCCCAAGGGTCGCGGGAAGAAGCTGACTCAACCACCGGTGAAAGTCCTGGCTGAATCTGCAGAGATTCCTGTACTCCAGCCCACGAAAATACGAACTGTGGAGTTTGCAAACGAACTCCGTTCCTACCAGCCCGATCTCATTGTAGTCGCGGCCTATGGCCGAATCCTGCCGCCAAGCATCCTGGATCTTCCGCCTTTGGGCTGTATCAACATCCATGGATCACTCCTCCCTCGCCACCGTGGAGCAGCGCCCATCCAGTGGGCCATTCTCAGCGGTGACAAGGAGGCCGGGGTTACTATCATGCAGATGGACGTAGGTATGGACACCGGAGCCATGCTCCTGCCTGCCTCTATCCCAGTGGCAAATGAGGAGACTGCCGGAAGCCTTTTTGCCAAGCTCTCACAACTGGGCGGCACTACTCTCATGCAGGCCCTTGACCTTCTCCACGAAGACAAGCTGCCCCCCATTGAACAGGACCATAGCCTTGCCACTGAGGCCCCACCCCTGAAAAAAGAAGATGGTTGTATTAACTGGAACAGACCTGCAGAGGAGATCCATTGCCAGATCCGGGGGTTGGATCCATGGCCCACAGCCTACACGTTCCTGGACGGAAAACGATTTCGCCTCTTTTCCTCTGAGTTGCAGGGAAGCACACCCCAGAAACCTGGGACTGTGGTTCGAGTTGACCGAGGTGGGCTCCTCCTGGCCACGGGCAACGGAGGACTTCTAATAAAGGAAATTCAACCGGCAGGAAAAAAACGTATGAGCATTGAGGCCTATCTCTGTGGCCACCCCCTTCAACCCGGACAATGCTTCGCCTGTGAGTTGCAGCCACTACCAGTTGCCGAAAAGAGTGATTAACAACAAGACCATAGCCTACCTGGACTGTTTCTCAGGGGTCAGCGGCGATATGTTCCTGGGCGCCCTTCTCCATGCAGGCCTGGATCAGAAAGTTCTTTTGAAAGAGCTTCATCGACTCGATGGAGTGGATTTTCAGCTCACCGTCAGCAATGAACTCCGCTGCGGCATCAGCTGTCAGCACGTCACCATCAGCTCCCCCTCCAAGCAGCAATTTCGTCACCTGGGAGACATCCTTTCACTTCTTGACAAGAGCAGACTCGCCCCAGAAATCATCCACAGGGCCGGGCAGATCTTTACCCGTCTGGCTGAAGCAGAGGCCAAGGTTCATAACGTGGCTCTGGAAAAGATCCACTTCCATGAAGTGGGAGCCGTAGACACCATAGTCGACATTGTGGGCACCCTCATCGGCTTGCATCACTTGGGTATCGGTAAACTCGTCTGCTCTCCCCTGCCCATGGGCAGCGGCTTTGTACGCTGTGCGCATGGAAAACTCCCTCTGCCTGCACCTGCGGTATGCGAATTACTTACAGGGGTGCCGGTATACGGTGTGAAACAGGAACTGGAACTGGTCACTCCCACAGGCGCCGCCCTGGTCACTGGCCTGGCTGACGATTTCGGTCCCATGCCCTCCATGACCGTGCAAAGTTGTGGCTACGGAGCCGGCAGCCACACTCTGGCCGGAGACCAGCCCAACCTTCTCCGCCTCCTTATCGGCCAGACAAAGCCTGGAAAAGAGAGCCAACAGGTGGAGATCATCGAGACTCACCTGGACGACTGGAACAGCGAAGGCTTTCCCTACCTCTGCGACCTCCTCTTCGGTCAAGGAGCCCTGGATGTCTCTCTCTCCCCCCTGATCATGAAGAAGGGGCGGCCAGGTCAACTGCTGCGGGTCATTGCCGATCCTGCCCACACCCTGGAACTGAAGCAGACCATCCTCTCCGAGACCACTGCCATTGGCCTGCGTTTTCGCCGGGAAGAGAGAATGACCCTGGAACGGGAAACTGTCATGGTCTCCACCCCCTGGGGAAAAATTGCGGCAAAAAAGGTGCAAACGCCAAAAGGCACAGTTATCTATCCGGAATACGAAGCCTGTAGACAAGTCGCGGAAAAAAACAACATACCACTCTCCCGGATATACCAGACTGTCTCCAGCGCAGCAGAGAACAAGGAAAAATAATGGACCGTCTCATCATCTTTCTGGCCACAGGTTTTTACAGCGGCAAAATCCCGAAATGCCCAGGAACCTGGGGCTCGCTTGCGGCCCTTGTCCCCTGGTACTTCCTCCGTAACCTGCCACTGCCTTCTTACCTTGCCATGATGGCTCTGGTCTTTGTGGCAGGTTTTTTCCTGGCCGGATCTGCTGAAAAAATCCTTAATCATGCCGACGCCGGACCCATTGTCATCGACGAATTCCTCGGCATGTTCATCACTCTGACCGCTGCTCCCAATCACCCGGCAGCCTGGTTCCTGGGGTTTCTCCTCTTCCGCCTCTTTGATATCCTCAAGCCCTTTCCGGTCTCCTGGTTTGACCAACGCATCCACGGCGGCATCGGAATTATGATGGACGATGTCATTGCCGGACTCTACGCCCTCATCAGCCTCCAGATCCTCTGGGCACTTGGTTCACGCTTTGCGGGATAAGAGAGCAAGACCTTCCCTTGCTGAGGATCATAAAGCATTAGCAAGGGAAGAGATTGGCCGGAAAACCAAGTACACAGCTCGCACAGATAAACAAACTGCACCAAACCCTGTTCGCGAATAAATTCGCACCTACTGTTAAAGCACAACTTCTTTCCCTCTTCGCTCTCTTTCCACACCTAAACTAAGTTAGGATTCAGACAGACACCAAGCCCATAATTTTCCCTGAATGTCAAACTACCGCTCCCCCCGACACAGCCAGAGCGAGGGACTAACTCAAAATATTTCAGCATCCTTTTTCAGCCAGGGCACTGAGCTAATGTCTAAATATCATTTCATTTCACCTTCCTTATCAACAACTCTGATTTGCTATTGTATCATTGTTTCAGATACACTTGCAGGTAGCTTATGGGTTCACGTAATGATGAAAAATGCTCAAGATCCTATCTTGATTCGCTGTATAAAAAACTGCTCAAGCGTACCCTGACCGGTGACAGGAACTCCTTCGGAGAAGCGGCAGAGTTGATAAGCCCTCAACTCCTGCGACGAGCCGTGTCAATTCTTAACTGCACCGCTTCGGCCCAGGATGCCGTGCAGGAATCACTCCTGATCGCTTACCGTCAACTTTCAACACTTCGTGATCTCAGCAAATTTCCTCCTTGGATGAATTCTATTGTTGAGTCACAATGTTTTCGTATCATCAGACTGCGTAAAAAAGAGATCCACCTGTCGGCTTTCTTCGAAGACAAGCTCCTTGCTCCCAAAAGACAAAATCCGGAAAATGCTTATGAGCACCTCTGTTTTAACGCCGCTTTTGATCAAGCCCTGACAAAACTCTCCCCTGCTCAGCAGCTGACTTGTAACCTGTACTATCGAGAAGGATATTCAATTGCTGAAACGGCAGATCGCCTGGGGCTTCTTACCGGTACGGTAAAAAAACGACTCCATGATGCCAAACCGATATTGGCAAGAGTCTTTAGCGAAGTGAGGGGAAAAAAGGTTATGAAGGTCGGTTTCCTGCCAATCTCCGACCATCTCCTGGGCATGATGGCCCAACGGCTCCACACGAGCAGTAAGTCACATGTCCAGATGCAACGTTTCCTCTCCTGGCAGGCCTTGAGCGAGTCTTTACAGTACGGCCATATAGATGCTGCCTTTATCATGGCTCCCCTGGCGATTCGCCTGCTTCTCTCCGGCACCCCGCTTTTTTACATTCTAGACGCACATCACGACGGCAGCTCCCTGGCAACATCCAGCAAAAGCCTTCAAGGGAAAAAAATTGGTATCCCGGATCATTTCTCCACTCACAAGGCCTTGCTGCATCCATTGGCAAAACAATTTCATCTGGTACCGGGAGATATTGACACCATCAATATCAACCCTTCCTATGTCATTCGTTCCATGCAGAACCGTTTGATCGACGGCTTCTTTTGTGCTGAGCCATGGGGGACAAAATGCGAAAGCGAAGGAAGCGCAAAAATCATTATCCGCTCAAACAATATCTCACCCGGTCATCCCTGTTGTATCCTCGCCGTTCGTCAAGAATTTGCAGTTGAACACGGCGCACTTGTCAAGACCTACGTGCAGACCCTTATCAAAGCGCGAGATCGACTTATCACAGACCCGCAATTTGGTGCTGAAGCTCAGGCCCACTACACCGGCATTGACCAACAACTGGCTCTCAAGGTCATTGAAGAGGGTCATGTCACCTTTGACGACCTCAATCCTGACAGCAACCGCCTGCTCGACTTTATGACGCTGACCATGAACAGCGGTGTCTTCCCCTCTGATTGCGATCTGCAAAAATTTGTCTGTTCAGATTACTGCTGACCTTTTTTCACGTCCCCCCCACATTTCTCTTTCAAATCAAAACCTTTCCCCCCGTCAAAACAAGGCAGCAAAGCCACGCTCCAGTCTTAAGGCCACCTTGCAAAATTGCCTTTCCGCCCAAACTCTTCGTTATGAGTAAAATTTTATCCTCGGAATATCAATTATATGCCTGTGGTAAAATTTTACTCATGCCTCGACTTTGAACGAAAATTCTAATTTTTCAAGGTACCCTTAACAAAGAGGAGCGATTAATTTTTTTTCTTTTCCAGGTAACTTTTTTCCGACCTGTCGCCTCATAACTCTTGAAAGCAACATATTGAGAGAGAATTATTACCAACTTTTTCCCTCAGGAGACGCAAAAATGCCGCTGAGCCCTGAACAGCACATTTTTGAGGTAGCCGATCTCTGCAGCAAAAAAATGGGGGTAACAAAATGGTCCTGTCTCATGAGCAGGATCATGTAGAATAGATAAGGCTTCATCCTGAATCTCAGTGAATGACGCAAGGCAATTTAACAGTGGGAGAATACTATGTACGAAGATGGCTGGATTCCAACCGTTTGTTATCAATGTAAGGCTGAGTGCAGTATCTTAGCACATGTCCAAAACGGGATTGTCCAGGAGGTGAAAGGAAATCCGCGGGCACGCGGCAAGATGTGTGTCAAGGGCATGGCTGGTATTACCTCCCTCTATTCAAAAGAACGTCTTACCCATCCCATGAAACGGGTTGGCGAGCGAGGAGAAGGAAAATTCGAACAGATCAGCTGGGATGAGGCCATGGAGATAATGGAGACAAAGCTGCGAGCACTCCATGAAAAAGGTGAAGGACATAAATTCACCTACTCCATGTTCCCACACTCCGCATCTGATCCGAAATGGCGTTTTGTCAACGCCTACGGCGGATTCATATCCACCGGACTACCGCACTGTGATTCGGGAAAAATCATGGCCCACCTGCACACCTTCGGCTGTTTTCCCAATCACCATATCGCCCCTATCTATTATTCAGTCCCCAAAGACGGCCTGATGATACTCTCCGGCAGACATCCGTTCGGCTGTATGGATGATGCCTGTGTGGCCAAAGATATTCTCGATGCCAAGGAGAGAGGTGCCAAGCTCATCGTCATTGATCCCATCTTCAGGCCTGAGGCCGCCAAGGCCGATTGGTGGATTCCGATCAAGCCGGGCGGCGACGCCTCTTTCTTTCTCGGGGTATGCAATTACCTGCTGCTCAACAATCTGTACAACAAAGAATTTTGCGACAAGTGGGTCCGTGAAGGCGATATGGAAAAATTGCTGGACTTTATCGTAGACAAGACTCCGGAAAAGATGAGCAGTATCTGTGAAGTGCCGGCAGCTGACATTATCAAGCTTGCCAAGATGGTGGCCGAGGCACCATCGGCCTGCATCGACGCCTTCAAGTCCATTATGTACGGGAATGCCATGGACTGGGGACAGGTCTGGTCCATCTTTCTGGTTATCACCGGAAACCTCGACAATCCCGGCGGCCAGCCCATGCCTGAACTAACACCCATGGCCCCGGTCAATCCAGTACCAACCCCACCAGATCTGAAAGAGCTGGGCTATCATCGAACCGGACCGAACAGGGAAAAATTTGATCATTATAATTTTATTCTAGAGCCGACCTGGTATGCAGCCCAAGCCATAAAGGAAGGAAATCTCAAAATTTTCTTCGCAACTGAATGTAACCCTGCCTTGAGTGAAATGGGTGCCGCAGCCTGGAGAGAGGCCGTTTCCATGAAAGACGACGACGGCAATTACATGCTGGACTTCTTCATGGTTTCGGAAATTCTACCGTCGGAAACCATGAAGTGGGCCGACCTGGTATTGCCGGATCAAACCAATTACGAACGATGGGAACTACTCTACATGCCCTGGTGGTACAATTACAGTCATGGCGCGGCACTCTGTCGGCCGGTAGTAAAACCTGTGGGGGAGGCCAGGCATACCAACAACGTGATAATAGAACTCGGCAAACATATGTTCCCTGAATTTTTTGCCTTTAAGGATGATGTCGAATATTACGACATCGAACTGGGCGGAGTCGGCATGTCTATTGACAAACTCATGGAGAACGGTGGCATGTGGTCCCCAGGCACTGCTGGTTTTTATAAGTATAAGGATAAGAAAAAATTTGACACGCCATCCGGAAAAATTGAACTTGACTGGAATATGTACGCAGACATTAACCAGCAATGGCCAAGCCCGGAACTGCCGCTTGAATACAGAAAAGATGAAGAAAAATTTCCATTTATCCTTGTTAATTTCCGTACCATATTCCTGAACAATACCGGGGCCTGGTCACATAATAATGCTCAATTGAGAGATCCTGTCTCGGGCCTTGACTCCAATCCGATCATGATCAATCCGGTGGATGCCAACAAACTGGGCATCAGTGAAGGGGATACCGTTTTCCTGGAATCTGCCACAGGAAAAGTCAGTTCAATAGTGCAACTCACTGAAAAGATAAAACCAGGTTGTATCGGCATAATCCATGGCTTCGGCCAGACGGTGGGCCAGGTTGCAACACTATGTTCCAGCTTTAACGACAATGAACTCATAGCGGATGCCGGATCGCATTTGGACGAGCAGGACCTGCGTGGCGGTGAGGCTCATGTATCTACACGAGTTACCATTTACAAGTAAAGGCCACCTTGCAAAATTGCCTTTTCGCCCAAACTCTTCGTTATGAGAAAAATTTTATCCTCGGAATATCAACTATATGCCTGCGGTAAAATTTATCTCATGCCTCGATTTTGAACGAAAAATCTAATTATTCAAGGTACCCTAAAAGGAGTTCATAATGAAACAACTAAGCATCATGGTGGATATGGATCGTTGTATCGGCTGCAAGACCTGTGTGGTTGCCTGTCGAAATCATCATAACCTGGTCAATCATCGCTCACACATGCCTGGAGAAATTCCTTTCTACATCAAGGTGGAGTCGCAGGCAGAAGGGACCTTTCCACACCTAAAAGAAGATTTCTGGGTATCGCCCTGCAAGCATTGCAAAACAGCACCCTGTGCCACAGCATGTGAGTCAGGAGCTATCCGAAAAGATGCGCAGACCGGTATTGTCCTGATTGACCAGGATAAATGCACGGGAGCAAAAAAATGTATAGAAAAATGTCCCTATGACGTCATCCAATTCAATGCTGAAAAGAATTACGCCCACAAGTGCAACATGTGCTATGACAGAGTGATCCATGGTCAAGAGCCTGTCTGTGTTGAGATCTGTTTGACCGATGCCTTGAGTTTCGGTGAAAAAGAGATCCTCAAAATGCAGGCCCAGGCCAAGGGGAAGGAGATCATAAAGAAAATGAGCAGTCAATCGATTATCTATGTTAAATCAGCGCCCTAACTGAACATCACATAAAACATTTCACTCACAGAGTGATCACAGAGTGATCACAGACCCAAAAAGGTGGCAAGAAGACTTTCCGGATTTTACCTGTCCATAAAATCTCTTGCCGCCTTCAGCAATATGCCTCAGGAGCTAGGTGTCGAGGCACTCTCTCCTGACACCAATGGTCATGCCAGCGCTCTGCCTGAGAAAAGAGCTTCGGCCTTATAACTACTGCGAAGCAGGGGACCGGCCTCAACCTTCGGAAGCCCATAGCAAGTGTTTTTCTCTTGAATTACTGGAACCTTGCCGGCCGGACAATGGTTTTCCCCCGGGCTGAAACATTGTCCCAATGTCAACAGTTGGCAACCGACTTCTCTCAGCTCTGTCATGACCATCCAGCTTTCCGCATGCTTGGCTCTTGTATGAACGTGGATCCAGATCCGGTAAAGATGATCATGATCTCGGACTTCAAGGAAGCAAGAAAGAAGCTTGGCTGGGAAGAACCCTGTTCGGGAAAAAGACAAAGAGGATGGTACCGGGCCGGATTATTCCGGACCGATGTTTTGGCTTAAAAGCATCCGGCGGAGAAAACTGTGCATAAAAAACTAAATTCAGTACATATACGGCTCGGCTCCATCAATAAGAGAGAATTTGAGCGGGACGTCTATCGTCCCGGCGTTATTTCGTTGTCACGCATCATCTGGGGCTCGCTCGGTGGCGGACTATTGCTGACCACCATCGGTATCTTATCCAACTTCACAGGAATTGCAGTGCTGTATCCACCTCTGGCCGCCACCTGTTTTATCAATTCCACCTGCGTATACTTGCGTGTCGCCCGCCCCAAACCCGTCATCGTCGGTCATTTTGTCGCGTCAATAGGTGGGCTGGCAGGAGTCTGGGCAGGAGAATTCCTGGCCGGGGGAACGGACTTCGCCGTTTCACTGAAACTCGGTCTGGCCGTTCTTTTTGCTGCTGTACTGATGCAGGTCTTTGACGCGGATCATCCTCCGGCTGCGGCCACCGCCGCCATCCCCGCTATCTTGCCATTACCTATGCCTGTACATCTGTTTCCAGTGTACATGGCCTGGGGCGCAACGATCACAGTGCTTTTCGCTTTTGCTTGGAATAGGGTCTGGTTTGAGTTTCCGGCAAAAGATGACGATCATCGCATCAAACATGCCGGACTGTTCATGGATAGATCGCAGATTTTAGGCTTGGGGTTTTGTGCGCTGAGTTTTGTTTTGATGTGTTGCAAGCAGATTTCACCGACGCTTCATTACATTGGAATTTGGATTATGACACTTGGTGTTCTCATCTTAGGATTACATCATTTGTATGAATTTTTTAGTGCTGATAGGGTCATCTTACATAAAGGTACGTAACGCTACATAGGATCTTCAGTAACCAGCCAATAATACAGAATTATTTGACAATTCATCTCTTCTAAATCTAACCGTTACAACTCGTGCTAACTTGGAAGCAGAAAAATGGCTTAACTGCACCAACAACAGGATTTTCCTTTCATAGAGAGGCCGCAGACAAAAAAAGGCGGCAAGAAGACTTTCCGGATTTTACCTGTCCAGGAAATCTCTGCCGCCTTCACCATTCACCCACATAAAGGATTACCGATAGCTATAACTATGGCCTCAACGGCAAGATGTCGAAGAGCTCTATCTTGGTTCCAATGGTCATACCAGCGCCCTGCCGCTGCCGGAGAAAAGCGCTTCGGCCTTATAACTGCTGCGAACCAGGGGACCAGCCTCAACCTTCAAGAAGCCCATGGCAAGTGCTTCTCTCTTTAATTGTTGAAACCTCTCCGGCCATATATAGCTGACCACCGGATAATGGTTTTTCCCCGGGCTGAGATATTGTCCTAATGTCAATAGTTGGCAACCGACTTTTCTCAGGTCTGTCATGACCATCCAGATTTCCTTGGTGGATTCTCCCATTCCCAGCATCAATCCGGACTTTGTCAATATGCTGCTGTTGCCTTTTGCTGCCCATTCCAGGAGGTCCAGGCTTTGCCGATAGTCGGCTTTGGGACAGATCCTCGGATATAAACGGGGGACTGTTTCCAGGTTATGGGCTATCACCTCCGGCTTTGCCTGCAGGACAATTTGCAGTGATTCATTGTTCCCCATAAAATCAGGGACCAGCACCTCAATGGTACAGAAGGGAACAAGCTTCCTGATTTTCCCTATAGTCTCAGCAAAGAAGGCTGCCCCACCATCAGCCAAATCATCACGGGTAACCGAGGTGATAACTGCGTGTCTCAGGCCCAGATCACAAACCGCTTGCGCAACGCGCAGGGGTTCTTCTTTGTCTGGAGGTATGGGACATCCTGTTTGAATCGCGCAAAAACGGCAGTTCCGGGTGCAGATTTCTCCCAGGATGATAAAGGTGGCTGTCCCATTTGACCAGCACTCGCAGATATTCGGACACCTGGCCTTGTCGCAGACAGTGTTGATATTTTTTTCCCGTATCAGGGCTCGCAGTTTTTGATACCTATTCCCATGGGGAAGTGAAACCCGAAGCCAGGATGGTTTTTTCATCTGTGAATTTTTCCTCTCAGACAGGCTCGACATCAAAAACTCCTTGAAAGGCCAATTCGACTCTGTCCATAACCTCCTCCATTGCCACCTGCTTGCCAAGGATGTGAGATAGTGAGGTCACGCTTTTCCCCTCGATTCCACACGGTATAATCTTATTAAAGTAGGAAAGATCGGTATGGACGTTCAGTGCAAAACCATGATGGGTCACCTGGTTGACATCGACCTTGATGCCGATTGCCGCAATCTTTTCCCCTGCCACCCATACACCTGTGTAATACCCATGGCCGGAAGGTTTTTTGAGCCTTGTGCCTCTAATCCCCCAACACTCCAGGACGCTGATAAGCACTTTTTCCAGTCTTCGTATATAGGAAACCACCTCCCTCGGACCTTTTGCAGCAAGCCGGATGACCGGATAGCCGATGAGTTGTCCAGGGCCGTGAAAAGTCACATCGCCACCACGGTCCACGTTATACACAGCAATATTATTTTCTTCGATCCACTGGTTAGAGGCTAACACATTTTTGCTATTAGCATTGTATCCCAGAGTATAGGTGGGAGGATGTTCCAGCAACAGCAATGTATCCGGTGAATGATTTGCACTTCGAGCTCCGGCAAGTTGTTGCTGCAATGCCCGTGCACTCTTGTATTCGACGGTTCCAAGCCGTCTAAATCGACAGCGTCTCGGAACTCCATGAGTGACAACTTGCTCGGGTAGAATTGGCATCTTTTCTCTGGTGAACGATTCTCACCCCCTGTGGACTTTTGACAAACTACTTATTGATAAAATGTGTTGCACTGCCAAGAAAAATATCTGCTGCTTCTCCTTCAGTCTCGGAAAGTGTGGGGTGGGGATGTATGGAGAGGGCTATGTCCTCTGCCAGGGCTCCCATCTCAATGGCCAGGACACTTTCCGCAATCAATGCCTCTGCATTGCGCCCGACTATTCCAGCTCCGAGGATGCGACCTGTCTCAGCTTCCAAGATCAACTTTGTCAGTCCATCCGGGCTTGCCATGGTCGCCGCACGTCCTGATGCGCTCCATGGAAAGCGTGTGATCTTTACATCGATATGTTCCCGCCGGGCTTCTTCTTCACTCAAGCCGCACCAGGCTATTTGTGGATCGGTATACACGACTGCCGGAATCGCCCTGTTATCAAAGGCGGAAGGCAATCCGTTAATCACTTCAGCTGCAACCTTTCCCTGACGAATGGCGCGATGAGCAAGCATGGGACTGCCTGTCACATCACCAACCGCATAAATATTGGGAACCATGGTCTGCTGTTTTTCGTTCACTGGCAGGAATCCTTTTTCATCTCTCTTGACACCGACTTTTTCAAGTCCCAGGTCTGCGCTGTTAGGGGATCTGCCCACGGCAACCAGTACCTTGGCAAATCGCTGTTCTGTTTTCTTTCCTTCTTGTGATGTGAGGACAACATCCACCCCCTCTTCTTTTTCCTGCAAGGATGATATTGTTGTGTGCTCATACACCTGCTCGCAGATCTCTTTCATCCTTCTCTGCAGGGGGAGGACCAGGTCCCGGTCTACCTTGCGCAGCAGTTCACTGCGTACTACCAGGCTCACTCGGCTTCCCAGGGAGGCATATACCTGCCCCAGTTCAAGACCGATATAGCCGCCACCGATCACCAAGAGCGATTCAGGGACCTCTTTACACTCCAGGGCTGTCGAGGAGTCGATGATATTGCCGCCGGGTTTCCCTTGGCTATCGGGGGAAGAAAGCGGAGATGAACCGGTGGCAATGATAGCGTTTTTAAATCGTATATGGGCCACATCAGCGCCAAGAAGTCTCACTGTATCGGGGCCTTCAAATACAGCCTGTGCTTTAAGCCACTGAATATCGCGTTTCTTGGAGAGGTCTGTCAACCCCTTTGCCAGCCTTGTAATAATTGTTTCTTTCCAGCTCTTGATACCCTTGATATCGATTTTTGGATGTTCAAATAAAACTCCCATGGTCTTGGCTCTGGCGGCGTCGTAGATCAGTTCGGAGAGGAAAAGTAGAGCCTTTGAAGGTATGCACCCTTCAAAGAGACATACGCCACCAGGCTGCTCTCTTGTATCCACCATGGTAACATCAAGGCCCAAGTCGGCAGCCCGAAATGCGGCGGCATATCCACCCGGACCTCCGCCAATGACCAGCAGATCCGTACGTTGGGTTATTTCTCCTACAACCATAGCTATTCCTCTTCCTCAAACAGCAGTGCCACCG
Source organism: Desulfocapsa sp. (assembly GCA_030145625.1). Taxonomy (GTDB): domain Bacteria; phylum Desulfobacterota; class Desulfobulbia; order Desulfobulbales; family Desulfocapsaceae; genus Desulfocapsa. The sequence goes on from JAQYVF010000029.1 coordinate 16,657, forward strand.
GATCTCCAAGGACTTTCCGGACAATATTAAGAAAGCGTGCTGCCTGGGAACCATCAGTAACCCGATGATCAAAAGCCAGAACCAGAGGAAGGATCAAGCGCGGCACAATGCTGCGGTTTTTTTCATCGTCTTCCACCACCACGGGTTTCCAACGCGCCTGGCCCAGGCCCAGGATGGCGGTTTCAGGATAATTGATAATCGGGGTAAAGGATGTGCCGCCAAAGGCCCCGATGTTGGTCAGGGTAAAAGTCCCCCCCTTGATCTGTTGAATGGTCAGTGTTGCCTCGCGTGCCTGGCGACTCAGCCTGGGAAGTTCAACGGCCAGCTCTGCCAGGGATTTTTTGTCGACATCATTGATCACTGGAACAATGAGACCCCGCTCCGTATCAGTGGCCACACCAAGATTGTAATAATGGTTGAGGATTATTTCCTGGCGTTCAAGGTCCAGCCGACCATTAAAGAAAGGGTAGGCCTTAAGGGCCATGACCGCAGCCTTGAGGGCAAAAGTGGTCAGAGTTAACGTGCCGCCGTGCTCTGCCACCTGTTTTTTATACTTTTTCCGCTCTACTTCCAGATGCGTAATGTCAGCTTCATCCATGTGGGAGACATGTGGAATCTGTTCCCAGGAAAGTGCCATCTGGCGGGCGATGACACGACGCACCGAGTGCAAGGGAACCCGCTCTTCACGGTCCATTGCCTGTGCTGCCTGTTCAACCTGTTTTTGATGCTCGGCAGCGATGCGCACGTCTTCGGGAGTTACCAGGCCCCCAGGTCCAGTACCTTTGATATCTGTAAGCTTTACATCGAGCTCCCTAGCCAGCCGCCGGGTTGCCGGTGAGGCCGGAACAACCCTACCTTGTTTTTCTTCGAATGAGACAGATTCTGAAATCGATTGAGATGTCGGGATTTCCTGAACAGGAGAAGTTGCTGCGCTCGTTTTTCTTTCTTCCTCTCCCGCCTCATCCTCCCGGCCTTCTATGGAAAATTCCATCATGCTGTCTCCCACATGAACAATGTCATGGGCCTTCACATGAATAGCCGTAATAATTCCTGTAAATGGAGAGGGGATTTCCACGGCAGCTTTGTCGGTCTCAACGATAAGAATAGCTTGGCCTTCGATGATATTGTCGCCAAGAGAAACCTGGACCTCGATAATTTCCCCTTCATGGATGCCTTCGCCGAGATCTGGTAGTTTAAATACGCGCATATTCATTCTCTTCACAATTTATTGTGTTAAAAAGCATTCCAGAAACCTGTCAGGAAGCCAATGTTTCTCGAACAGCTCGAACAATTCGTTTCGCATTCGGCATGTATGCATTCTCCCTGGCAAAAAGAGGATAAATAATATCATATCCCGTTACTCTTTTTACCGGTGCTTCAAGGTAAAAAAAGGCCTCTTCCATCAGGCGGGCCATGATCTCCGCTCCCGGACCGAAACTGCGATGGGCCTCATGCACAACAACCGCGTGTCCTGTTTTACGAACCGACTCGGCTATGAGAGTGACATCAAGCGGTGAGATAGTCAAAAGATCAAAGACTTCTACTTCTATTCCATGGTTTGACTTGAGAGCTTCTGCCGCCTCAAGCGAGGGCGGAATCATTGCTCCATAGGCAACAAGAGTCATATCGCCTCCCTCTCGAACCTTTACAGGAACACCCAGAGGAAGTATTTCCTCTTCTTCCGGAACCTCTTCTCTGAAGGCTCGATACAGTGACTTTGGCTCAAAGAATATTACAGGGTCAGGGTCACGGATGGCACTGACCATCAGGGCACGACTATTTCTCGGTCCTGACGGGATGACCATTTTCAGACCGGGTGTGTGAGCATAATAGGCCTCTCGACTTTCCGAATGATGTTCTAAGGCGCGAACACCGCCGCCGTAGGGAGCGCGTAATACCATCGGCACATGGTATTTCCCCTGGGAGCGATGGCGCAGACGGGCCGCATGGGATTCCAGCTGATGAAAGTTAAAATAGGTGAAGCCGGAAAACTGAATTTCACATACCGGGCGAAGTCCATAGACCGCCATGCCTATAGCAGCACCAACAATGCCGGATTCAGCAAGGGGTGTATCAATAACACGCTCTGCACCAAATCTATCTATAAGCCCATCGCTTACTCTGAAAACTCCCCCATCGACTCCCACATCTTCGCCAAGGAGTATGACCCGATCATCTTTTTCCATCTCCTGTCGCAGGGCCAGATTCAAGGCCTGAACCATTGTCATTTTAGCCATGCTTTTCCTCCTCCTGATCAAGTCTCCACTGGTCAAGCATCTCTTCGCGCTGGCGCAGGAGGTGTGGCGGAAGCTCATCGTACTGGTGGGCAAACATATCCTCAGGGGCACCCAGTTCAGTCATCAATTCTTCCGAACGTTCCACTACACCCTGAATCTCCGTCTTAATTTCTTCTTCATACTGTTGGCTCTTTTTATTTGAAAGAACCCCTTTGTTTAAAAGATATGTCCGGAAACGACTGATGGGATCACGAGATTCCCACATTTTTACCTCTTTATTGTCCCGATATTTAGTCGGATCATCGGCGGTGGTGTGGAGACCCATACGATAGGTAAGGCATTCAATCAAACTCGGGCCTTCTCCGGAACGAGCTCGTTCAATGGCCTTCAAGCTTGCCGAATAAACGGCAAGAATATCGTTGCCATCAACTTGAATGCCTGGAAAACCATAACTGGCAGCCTTTTGGGCAATAGTTTCAGATCGAGTCTGTTTTGCAAGTGGTGTTGAAATCGCCCATTGATTATTCTGGCAGACAAAAATAACCGGCACCTGAAAAACACCGGCAAAATTTAATGCCTCATGGAAATCACCCTCAGACGTCGCTCCATCGCCGAAAAAAGTCATGGCCACATCCGGCTGGCCACGATATTTTATTGCCATTGCAATGCCGACTGCATGAAGGGTCTGGGAAGATACAGGAATTGCCAGAGGCAGGTCATTGCGACTCTTTTCAATAACCCCTCCCTCATCATATCCCGCGTAATAGAGGATGGTATTTTCCATGGACTTTCCTCGCCAGATCTCTGCCAAAGCTTCTCGGAAAGCCGGTGCCATCCAGTCAGATGGTTTTAAGGCGGCAACAGCTCCCAGTTGGGATGCCTCCTGACCGATCAGAGGTGGGAAAGTGCCTATCCTTCCCTGACGCTGAAGATTCAACATCCGTTCGTCAAAACGTCGCCCTAAAAGCATATACCAGTATAGTTTTAGCAAAAACTCTTCAGGCAGCTCAGGTTCCAGTGCTTTGTCAACATTGCCATTCTCATCGAGTATGGACAGGTATTCCGATTGGTGGGAAAAAGGAAGGGGTGTTTTTGGCATCTTCAACTCCTTGGTCTATTGTTCACGGTACAAACAGGGAGTGCAAACAGTCGCCGTCGCCATAAAGGCGTTGTGTAACTCTTTGGCAATACTCTGCAGAAGCATAGATCCGTATGCTTCTGTCAAGCGGAAGCGCTTTTGAGCCGCTACGGAATAGTTACGACGTTATTTTTTAGTAACTATTCAGCTAATGCCTAATAACTGGCGAACAACCACTCTGTAACTGCTGAATAATTACATTTTTTATAACGCTTAGTGAGCAGACGAGTAGCTACATGGTTTCTTGAGTAGCTGCATGTGAACTCCTGCCGGATAATTGACAAGAAAAAGGAGGAGTAACTGACCGCTCAACGACAATCCAATGGCTCTTATTCTTCTATGAATCCAATCCCCTTACAGGTTGGGCATGGCAAATCCGGACTGCATTGGCAGTCGTTCCAGTCACTACCATCTTGAGTTCCTCGCCACTCACTGTTACACTCACAGGTCCCTGGGATTATTTTTTCGCCGCAACATTCAGGACATTCTTTTTTGGTCTTCTTCTCGGTCATAATATACCTCCAATAAGAAAAGTATACGAGAGTATCAGCCAAACAATAACGTTACCTGATACTCTCATAATATTGTTCATTCTCAGCAACAAAATACGTAATTGAGAACTGTCAAAACCCCACGAGAACGTTATATAAAAAATGATTCACAATTACTTAATCAAACGATACGGATAAGCCCGTTTTGTCCATGGACTTGCAGGAAAATCCTTCTGCAAGTGCTCATATGCCTCTTTAAGTGGTTTCGGGTCATTGCTGCTCTTGTACTGACTGACTCCGACCTGAAATATCGCTTCAGGCGCTGTATCACTTTCAAGATGGTCAACAAGAATTCTCTCGTAGTTGCTGAGTGCCTCCTTGAACTCATTTTTATGAAAGAACATATTGCCAATGCCAAGCAATATTGAAGGAACCAGTTCTTCAGGGTTTAAAAAACCGATGGTTCGATGATGTTCATTCCCTTCCTGATCAAGAATAAGGAGAGCAGGTGTCCACTGAATGTTGAAATCCGAAGAGATGGGGGCCAGATCAGAGGAAATCTTTAAAGGAATAACAGTCTTATTCAGGAATTCAATCACTCTTTCTGTTGGATACGTAACTGCATCCATCTGTTGGCAACCAATTCATTGTGGATTAAAAAAATCCAGGAAAATTGGCTTATTTTGTGCCCTTGAACAGGACAAGGCATCGTCTAATTCTGTTTCCCAATTAATTTTTGCGTTCATGAGCGAACCTCCTAGTTTAGTTCAAGGAAAAAAGTGCAGTTATCTGACCTTTAGCTGTAAAGCTTGACACTGCTATCCCTGTTACATAAACAAAATAATATTGGCCATTAATTATGAAATCCTCCATTGTCTTCCATCGCTCCTCATGAACAGAAAAGCAATTCATCTTTCGTATCATCTGAAAAATGGTGCCCTGGTAATTATTAATGCAAAACACAAAGGCCTCGGCAGAAATATGAAACTTCCTGCAAAAGCTTTTTTAATGTCAGCTACCAAAGCTTGTCATTCATTTCGACGCTCTTACGTTTAAAGACAATAAGAAAGACGTTATTTTCGACAGATCGCCACCAGTCCATACTACACTGTAGGACAGGCAAGTGGATTTTGCAACAGGAATCACTCTTAAAATTTTGAGAAACGACTTCTGAGGAATTTTTTTGAAACATTTACTTGATCGTGCCACATTGTGGCATATATTAGTAAGAGAGGAGATTGAATATCCATCCTCAAGGAGGATTGTCAGATAAAAGCTAAAATAATAGAATTTAGCTTTGGTTAGTAAAAGCAATTACACAGGATAATGGACTAGAAAACTTATCCAACTCCAAGGGGATTTTGTTATAGAATAATAATGTTAGAAAGAAAAGAAGTGGTTGGAATAGACAAAAGGGCACCTTGAAAAATTAGAATTTTCGTTCAAAATCGAGGTATGATAAAAGTTTGAGAGAAAAGGAAATTTTTCAAGGTGGCCAAAAGACAAAATAACAGTCTGCAGGAGGGTCGCAATGCATGATAAAAAAGAACTGTGCAATAAAATTGTAAAAATGTACCCGGAAATAGGTCAATGTGAAATCGATATCATGGTGAATTGGAATGACAAGAAAAATGTCTGGGTTGTTGATTTAAAAAAAGACAATCATGAACTCCAACATTACCTGGAGGAGTCGGATGCTGATGCCTGTATGGAGAACAAACAGTGTGTCTCTCTGGGCCTCGAGATCGCACAACTTGTTAACAATATCAAAGGGGAACAATATTAATTGTTCTTTCTATTGCGGGACAAGAAGTTCACTGCAGCAAAAAGTAACTCACCCTTTGATTGACCATCTATTCTCTACTTGTTCATCAGGAGGTAAAGCTAATTTCTGCTCAATAAAAAAACAATTGATCTCGAATAAAAATTCAAAAAACTTGTCATCATCGGGAGTTACTTTTCTGGGTTGAACGATGCCAAGGAGCTGCTAAGACAGAGCCCCAGGGATCACTCTCGTCAACAAGTGACCTACGTTTTCAAAACTCCTTGTTGGCAACTATTCCTTCAACTGAGAGGTGCAACATGTCTACTATTGAATGTGCTGGAAAAATGATTGAAACTGATAACGACGGATTTCTTTCTCATCTTGATGATTGGAACGAGGATGTCGCTCAAGTACTGGCATCGCGAGAAGGTGTTGATACCTTGTCTCGGGAACAGATGGAAATAATATCCTTTATGCGCAGTTATTATTTAAGAAACAAGGTATTTCCCATCTTGAATCAATTATGCAAAATTGTTCATCAATCGAGGAAATGTGTCAATGAACAATTCATCAATCCTGAAAAGGCGTGGAAGATAGCAGGACTCCCCAAGCTCAGCGGTATTCATTTTATAACCATGGATGGGGTGAATTATAAAATGGAAGAATGCTGTTAAGTGCACAGGATCGACGCAGCTGGACTCCTCGGCCGGCCGGCCCGCCGCCCTGATAGAGCCGGTGGCCATCCTGATCAACGATACTGCATGGTTTCCTTCCGTCTTGGTTCCAGGTTCCAATGCAGCAGGTTTCAAGTTTACCAACTCGCTTCTGAGCATCGATCCGCTGTTAACGTCCCCTGCAACAAAGCCACGCTGACAAGCATCGAGCCTGTCAGCGTGATGGATGAACCGGCGGTCTGGCCGTAAAAACGCCGTTATTGTTTTTTTACTTCTTCCGATCGGCCAGGGCCTCAGCTATGTGCCGCACCCGCAAAGCATCCTTACGCACATCAGCTCCACCCCGCAGCTGCATGACGCAGCCCGGGCAGTCAGTAACCAGTTCACCTGCCCCGCTGGCCTTGACATTGTCAAGTTTCTTGTTCAACAGCTCCCGGGACTCCTCCGGAAATTTCATGGAAAAGGTACCACCGAAGCCGCAGCACACATCTTCCTCAGCCGACGGAGCATAATCCATACCTGCTTTCCTGAGCAGCTGCCGAGGAGCCTCAGTCACCCCCAAACCCCGGCAAAGATGACAGGGGGAGTGATAAGCGATTTTTCCCTGCCCGCCCTGTTCCTTGAAATCGTCCTTATCCACTCCAAGGACATCGTGGACAAAAGAACTGAAGTCGATGACCTTTTCGGCAAAAACACGGGCCCTCTCAGCCAGCTCTGGATCATCCCCCAGCATTCTGGGATAGGTGTGCTTGAGGTGTGAGGCGCAGGAGGCACACATGGTCATAATATAATCAACTTTTTCAAGATCAAAAGCCTTGACGTTCTGCTCAGCCACGTCGCGGGCCGACTCGCTCTCGCCCATCATCACCAGCGGCAGACCACAACAGGATTGTCCCATGGGATAGTCCATATCCACCCCATGACCATCAATCACCCGCACCCCGGCTTTCATCTGCTCCGGGTAAACAAAGTCCTGCACGCAACCTGAAAACAGGGCCACCCGAAACCTGGGATTGTCCACCTTTTTCGGCCTGAGCTCCGGCCACTCATCGCGAAAGGCCTTATCAGCCACGACAGGCAGAGCACGGAAATCCTGCTCCTTGCCAAAGATCATGGGCAGATGTCGAATGTAGCCGGTACTGCCGTCCTTGATCGGTTTCTGTCCCCACTTGGCAGTTTTCAGCAAGGTATGAAACAGCTTGCGATTACTCATCACCTTCCCGAGAAGGACACTGGGCAGAGCGTGTCCTTCCTCATCCTGAATACGGGCATGAATCTTCTTAATCAGTCTGGGTAGGTCAATGCCTGCCACGCAGGCCTCCTTGCATGCCCCACAGTTAATACAGTTCTGTACCAGATTTTTGGCCTTTTCACGGCCATGGAAAAAATAGGTCAGCAGCAAACCGATGGCACCGATATAAATATGCCCCATTCGGTGGCCACCCACCAGCCGATACACCGGACAGACATTGGCACAGGCTCCGCAACGCACACAGCGCAGTATCTGCCTGAAATCCGGGTCCTGAGCCATAGCCAGACGGCCATTGTCCAGAAAGACAATATGATACTCCTTTTTTCCTTCCGGGCCGGTTGCACAGGCGTTGGCACCTGTAATCCAGGTCACGTAAGAGGTAATTGCCTGACCCGTGGCGTTTCGCGGCAGGGCCTTGATGATACGCAGGGCGTCATGCAGGGTGGGGGTAAGCTTGTCCACGCCGCACAGAGCGACATGCACCCGAGGCAGTGTTGTCACCAGACGGGCATTACCCTCGTTGGTAACAAGGCCGATAGCACCGGTCTCTACCACAGCGAAATTGGCACCGGAAATACCCATGTCCGCCTCAATGTACTTGCCGCGCAATTCACGACGGGCCACCTTGACCAGCTTTTCTATGTCCGAATCCTGCTGCTTCTTGGTCACATCGGTGAACAGTTCCGCCACCTGATAACGCGACAGATGGATAGCAGGCATGACCATATGGGAAGGTCCCTCATGACGCAGCTGGATAATCCACTCACCCAAATCGGTCTCAGTGACCTCCAGACCATCCGCCTCCAGCCGGTGATTGAGCAGCGTCTCCTCAGCAGTCATGGACTTGGACTTGACGATCTTTCTACAGCCATTGTCCTTGGCGATTTGGCAGATGATCTCATTGGCCTCGGCCGCAGTCTTGGCCAGGTGCACATGCACCCCGGCCTGTTCGGCCTTGACCCGGAACTCTTCATACAATTCAGGAAGACGGCTGATGGCCCCGTCCTTTGCCGCAGCAATCTCGGCGATCAAGGCCTTTTCATTTATTCCGGCAAAGGCGTTGACCCGGTTGGTACGGTAGGCCTTGGCAAAGGCATCCATGGCCTTGCGCAAAAATTCATCGTCAAGAGCCTCCTGGCACTGATTCCTATATTCTTTTAAGGTATTAGTATCCTGCATGATTATTTGTCCTCCCATAGCAAAATATGGAGCTCCAGCGGCCCATGTACTCCCAGCGCCAACACCCGTTCAATATCTGCGGTACGGGATGCACCTGTGATAAAAGAGAGATAGTTCGGGGTGCTGCCCATGAATTGCAGCAGCTCCGGCTCGGCGTCATATGAAGTGGCACGTAATTTCGATTGAGGCAGTACCGCCACATGGGTTTCGCAGACCATGGTGGCCAGACGCACCTCTTCACTGGAGGAGTTCAAAACCAAAGTGCCGGTTTCAGCAATACCCAGATCACAAACCGTAAAACCAACATCAATGCCCCCCAGATGCCGGCGCAGGCCATCATCAATTAATTCAAGACCCTTGTATTCACACAGGGTCCGTAGCGATGCGAACTGCTCCTTATCCAGTCCCGGCGCAGCAATGATCTTACTGGTTTTTTCCTTACACAGCTGCACTGAAGGCTCGGAGAGGTTCAGCTCGCAGCCGGAAACCAGTAGCGGACAACTTTCCTTACCGTCACACAACACTGCTGTATAAGCAAAAGCCTCTTCCAAGGTCTTGACCTGAGACACCTTTGCGGATACCAGTCCCGCCTTCTCAATAAACGTACCTAACATCTCCTGGTTTATCTGCATAACCACCCTCCCTGTATTTTTCATAAAGCCATGCAAGACCGATGGATTACGGCCCCAACTGGGTTTGCCGTAACAACTGACGCCTTGCTGAGCATCTCAACAGTCTGCCGGGCAATTTCAAGCTCCTCGTTGGTGCGCACCAGCAGCACCTCTACCCTGCTCTCCGGCGCGCTGATACGCAGCCAGTCATCTAAATGCCAAGTGTTGGCCATTCGATTCAGGACTATCCCCAAACCTTCCAGTCCGGAAAGAACACCCTCACGCACCTCCTTGTCATTCTCACCAATACCGGCAGTTAAGACCACGGCATCCACCCGGCCCAGCACGGCAAAATAGAAGCCGATGTACTTCTTGATACGGTAGACAAACATGTCAAATGCCAGTTGAGCCTTCTTATCACCATTCTCACGGGCGGCATGAATGTCGCGCATATCATTCATGCCACACACTCCCTTAAGTCCTGAATATTTGTTGAGCATGACATCAATGTCTTCGATATCCATCCCTCTATTGCGGTGGAGAATGGCATGAAGGGACGGATCAACATCACCGCAACGTGTACCCATGACCAATACGCTTTCCGTATCCATATCCAGCAACTGATATTTGATGGAGGAACTCCCCGAATTAATAACCAAGATCTTCATATTACTATCCTCTATCCGCCTGGGCCTGGATGGCGGTAATGGCCACAGTATTGACAATATCAGGCACGGTGCATCCGCGAGACAGATCATTGACCGGCTTTTTCAGCCCCTGAAGGACCGGACCGATGGCCACAGCATTTGCGGCCCGCTGAACTGCCTTGTAAGTATTGTTGCCGGTGTTCAGGTCAGGAAAGATAAACACGGTGGCATGGCCCGCCACATCGGAACCTGGCATCTTGATGGCTGCCACCTCCGGGTCGATGGCGGCATCGTACTGCAGCGGCCCGGCGATTGGTACATCCAGGCCACGTTCATCAATGAGCTGCCTGGCAATGGCCGTGGCCTCAACCACCTTATCCACATCTTCTCCCTTACCGGAAGTGCCGGTAGAATAACTGAGCATAGCCACCCGCGGTTCGATGCCGAAGATACGGGCCGTCTCCGCCGAACTGATGGCAATCTCGGCCAGACCGCGGGCATCGGGGTTGGTGTTTACGGCGCAATCCCCGAAGACCAGGATGCTGTCCTTGAGACACATGAGAAAGACCGAGGAAACGATTGATGAACCGGGTTTAGTCTTAATAAACTCGAAGGCCGGGCGAATGGTCTGGGCCGTGGTTGTCACCGAACCGGAAACCATCCCGTCGGCCAACCCCTTATAGACCATCATGGTGGCAAAATAGGTGGGGTCCGACATGCGGTCACGGGCAGTATCCTCAAGGATCCCCTTGTGCCTGCGCAATTCACCATAGGTTGCAACAAAATCCTGCAGGTGCTCGGATTCGCTGGGATTGATGACATCAGCCCCTTTGATATTGAGGCCGAAAGCAGAAGCCCTGGTGCGGATCTCCTCTTCACGGCCAAGCAGGATGATATCGGCCACACCCCGGCGCAGCAGGATATCGGCAGCACGAAGAATGCGCTCCCCGGACCCTTCGGGCAGGACGATGCGCTGACGGTATCGGGCCGCTTTCTCCACCAGGGAGTACTCAAACATTTTGGGTGTGACCTTAGATGAACGCCGGGTAACCACCCGCTGCCGCAGTTCAGGCACATTGACAAACCTGGCAAATCCGCCCAGAGCAGATGCAATACGCTGACTGTCTTCCACTTCGATGCGGCCATAGAGCTTGTTCAACAGCTGAATGGTCTGATAGGTGTTGCCCTCAACAGAGATCACCGGCACAGGTACACCGGTCCATCCCTCAATGAGCCGATGCTCGCTCTCGCCCAGCTGCAACCCACCGGTGAGGACAATACCGGATATATCCGGGTACAGACTGGAGAGACGGGAAGAGAGGCTGGCCAGTATGATGTCCGAACGATCGCCGGAATGATGATCAGGCTGCCAGCCTTGATGTACTGGAGAAAATTGCAGATCTGCATGGCTGCGATCACATAGTCGTCCACCACTGTGCTCAACCCGCTGTGTCCGTAAAGCACCTGACCGTTGAGCCAGCGTTTGACGTCGATAATCGTCGGCTTACCCAGAGTTTCGTTCTCCGGAATACTGTAGAAATGTATAGACTGTTTGCAGTGCACCTTGCCCTGCAGTTCAGCGATCATATCCTCGGTGAATCCAGCAGGTGCCCGATTGATCACACAGGCCACCAGATCTACCCCCTTTTCCTCCAGGGTATCGATATTCAGCTGGGTGGAGCTGGTCACCTCTTCCGGCGTCTTTTCCCGGCCGGAAGACACCACCAACACAGGCGCGCCGATGTTTGCCGCGATATCCGCGTTGATATTGAACTCGAAGGCTCCGTCCTTGCCCTTGAAGTCAGTGCCTTCGCAAAGGACAAAATCATACTTGGCTTCCAGCTGCTTGTACCTGTTCAGGATGTTTTCATGGAGAAAGGCCTGCTGGCCTGAATTGATTAATTCTCTGGCCTCGGTCAAGGTATAGGCATACGTCTCTTCGTAAGGGACATCAAGGCGAAAATGAGTGAGGACCAGATCGATATCATGATCCCTGTCACCAGTACAGGGATCATTGATGATCGGTCGGAAAATGGCCACCTTATTGAGTTCGCGCAGGATCATCTGCAGGACCCCGAGCACCACTGCGGACTTGCCGCTCAGTTCTTCTGTCGCCGTTACATAAAGATTTTTGGACATGGCGTTTACCTCGCGGTGCAGTTATCCCTGGTTTTTCATAGAGTCGGCATACAGCTCGATGATGTGTTTGACTTCCATGCCCGCTTTTTTACGGGACAGCATGTCCGTGATATGGAGCATGCAGGCCGGACAGCTTGTGGCCAGGGTGTCCGTGCCGGAATCGATAATGTTTTCAGCCTTACGGGTACCGATTTTTTTGGAAAGGTCATAATGGGCAACGTTAAAACTGCCGCCACAACCGCAGCAACTGCCGGCTTCCCGCATTTCCTTGAAGGTGCAGCCCGCAGCCTTGATCATGGTCCGTGGTTGGCTGGTAATGCCCAGGGAATTCTTCAGATGGCATGGGTCGTGATAGGTGACATTTCTGCCGCTTGTAGCCGCTGCTTCCTTTACCTCCAGAATATCGACGAGAAATTGGCTGATATCCATCGTTTTGTCGGCCAACACTTTGATATCGGCACTGAGGGCAGGATCGCCTTTGAACATACGCGGCCACAGCTCCTTGATAGTCGATGTACAAGTGGCACAGGTGGTAAGCAGATAATCGAACTCAGCTGTGGTAAACCTTTGCAGATTCAGTGCCACCAGCTTATCGAATGTTGCCCCGTCCCCACTGGACAGAGCCGGAATACCGCAGCAACCCTGATTGGAGGGAAGAAAAACCCCAACCCCCTTCTTTTCCAGGACCTTCAGCGCCGCCTCGCCCACATGGGGGAAAATTTTATCAATGACACAGCCGGTAAAGAAGGCAACCCTGATGCCGCTGGCCCCGGCCGGGGTATCGAGCTCCGGTACAATCTTATGCAGAGGAGTGGCAGCCAGGGTATTGAAATGACGATCACCCACAAGGGGCGCATTGAAACGGGCGCATGAGGAACCGAGCATATCGTCCACTTTTTTGGTAAACAGACCCTGGAAAGTGGCGCCCATCCCGGTGAGGACATTAAAAAGCCTGGGATTGGCCAGCATGCCGTGGAAAATGGCCTGTTTGGTCTTTGACAGGCCAAAATAACCAGTCATTATGGCCCGGGCCTTGAGAAAGATATCCATGATCTTGACGCCGCTGGGACAGTTGGACTGGCAGGTCCCGCACATCAGGCAACGGTTCAGCTTTTCATTGACACCGGCCGCATCCGTTAGCATCTCGCGGGCCAGTCCGTCCAGCAGGGCCAGCTTGCCGCGGGTGACGTCGGCCTCGCGCCCGGTCTGGGCAAACACCGGACACACCGCCTGGCACATGCCGCAGCGCATGCAGCTCACCAACTGGTCATCCAGCTCTTTGAACAGCTGAGCAAGTTCTTGTAAATTAGCCATGATGCCTCCCCCTATCCGATGATTTTGCCGGGATTGAGAATATTCTTTGGATCCAGAACGGATTTCATGCGGCGACAATAATCCAGTGTCCCGCGGTTGGTCTCAAGCACGAGATACTTGGCCTTGGCCAGACCGATGCCGTGCTCGCCGGACAGAGTGCCGCCAAGCTCGAGAGCACGTTTAAATATTTCGTCAATACCCTTTTCCACACGCTGCCACTCCTTTGCGTCACGTCTGTCTGTCAGGATAGTCGGGTGGAGGTTGCCGTCACCGGCATGGCCGAAGGTGCCGATGGTCAGTTGAAATTCCCGGCTGATCTCATCCAGGGCCTGGATCATGGCCGGAATCTTTGATCGCGGCACGGTGGCATCCTCAAGCACGCAAGTCGGTTTGAGTTTTGCCAGTGCAGGCAGGGCATCGCGCCTGGCCTGCCAGATCACATCACGCTCAGCTGCATCACTGGCAACTTTCAGTTCGCTTGCCCCATGCTGCCGACATATCTGCTCAACAAGAGCAGCCTCTTCCTCCACCTGACCCGGATGACCATCCACTTCGATAAGCAGCAGGGCAGCCGCCTCGGTGGGCAGTCCGGCGTGACGAAAATTCTCCACGGTGCGGATGGTAAAATTGTCCATGATCTCCAGGGTAGCCGGAATAATTCTGGAGGCAATAATGGCAGACACCGTTTCGGAGGCGGCCTTCATGGAACTGAAAATGGCCATCATGGACTTAGACGACTTGGGAGGCGGTATGAGCTTAAGAATGAGCTTGTCGAAAACACCGAGCGTTCCTTCGGAGCCAACCATCAGCCCTGCCAAGTTGTAACCCGAGACACACTTGACGGTGCGTGAGCCGGTCTTGATCAGATTGCCGTTCACGTCCCAGAAATCGACGCCCATGACATAGTCTTTGGTCACGCCGTATTTGAGACCACGCAGCCCTCCGGCGTTTTCAGCCACATTGCCGCCCAGGGTAGATACCGTCTGACTGCCGGGATCCGGAGGATAAAAGAGGCCACAGGCCGCCGCTTCCGCCGCAAACGTTGCGGTAATCACGCCTGGCTCCACTACGGCGTACAGGTCTTCCTCATTGATCTCCAGAATACGGTTCAGTCCGTTGGTGAGCACTACCACGCCACCGGGATGAGGAATCGTACCACCGGAAAGGTTGGTTCCCGCCCCACGCACGGTCAGGGGCAGGCCATTGTCGTTACAGAGCTTGACAGTCTTTCCCAACGCTTCACTGTTGTCCGGCCGGACAACCAGAGACGGCATTGCCGTATCAAGAACAGCCGCATCATAAGAATAGGTATGGCGGTCTGTTTCGCTGGTCATGACATTTTCATCTCCAACGATGGCGGTGAATTCTTTTATGATGGATTCATTCATTACGGTACTCCTTTATACTGACTTTCGTTTTGTTAACTGTCTGAATAGATCTCAACTCTGTCAATCTGCCTCTTTTCTCTGCTCCTCAGCTTATAAGAGCGGGAAACGGGCGACCTGATCTATCCGGTCGCCTCGTCCTGCCCCGAGTTAAAAGAGAGTCGGGAAAAACACAAAACACATCATGGTTGCCACAAGTCCAACGACCGTTCCATAGAGGAGGAAGGGCCAGACCGTTCTCTTCAGGATAGTGCCTTCCATACCGGACAAGCCGACCACGGCACAGACCGCAACGATATTGTGAATACAGACCATGTTGCCCATGGCCCCGCCAACTACCTGGGCAGCGATGATGATCTGACGAGGCAAATCAAGTTGAGCGGCAACGCCCCACTGAAATTCGGCAAACAAGAGATCGGATACAGTATTGGAACCGGTTATAAAGGAACCGAGACCGCCCACAAATGAGGCGAACATGGGCCAGGCATTACCGGCAATGGCAGCAACACTCTTGGCCATGGCCAGGGGCATTGACGGATAGGTATTGGGGTTGAGCAAAGCATCAACAACGCCTGAGCCACGGAAGATGGAAACAAGCCCAACAGCAAAGAACAGAGCAATGGTCGGGTTTTTCATCTTGGCAATTGATTCACCCCACGCCTTCTTTACCGCCTCACCCTTCATACGGTGTAACAGGATGGTCAGCAGGGCAACCAGGGTAAAGGGGATAGTGCCAGGCAGATACAGGTATTTAACAGAAGCACTGACATTCTCATAACCAAGGATGCCGTTCCAGCCAATATTCTGCGCGGCCAATATGCTCTTTAGGCCCAGTTCTGGAATGCGGGTAATGACAAGAATTAAACCAATCAGAATGTAGGGAAGCCAGGCACGGAACTGACTCATATGACATTTGAATTCACCGGAGTTGGAGGCGGAGATATCACCGGTCCATTCCGGATCCCATTTGCTCTCGTCCCCGAAATCCCAGACATCTTCAGGAACGCAGAAACCCTTTTTCGCGCCGTAGACAAGAACACCAAGACCGATGAGACCACCAATCAGAGCCGGAAACTCGGGACCGACGAACCAGGCGAAACCCAGGTACGGCACGGAGAAGGAGACAGCGGCAAAGACACAGAATTTCCAAGCCCGGAACCCCTCACGCCAACTACGGTTGGCACCGAAAAAGCGTGTAATAAAACCCAGCATGAAAATGGGTAGAATAAAGACCATACCGATATGCATGACCGTGGCCCACTGACCGATGACGAGATTAAACTGTTCAACGTTTGTATAGTTCAGTCCGGGGACATCGGTAACCGCCTGATTGACGAGGGGATGGAGAAACTTGAGGCCGAGAATGATGGGTGTGCCCACCGCTCCGAAAGTAACAGGAAAGGAGTTAAAGACCAGACAGAGCACAGCGGCAGCCAGTGGAGGAAAGCCCAGGGACAACAGCAACGGAGCTGCCAGAGCAGCCGGGGTGCCGAAACCGGCCGCACCTTCAATAAAAGCTGCAAACATGTAGCCGATAATAATGGCCTGAACCCTGCGGTCACGGGATATATTCTGCATACCGTGCTGGATGGTCTCCATGCCACCGCTGTATTTCAGCGTATAGAGAATGATAATGGCGCCAAAGACAATGATCAGGATACCAATGGCCGTCACAAATCCCTGCAGAGTCAGGGCGGCAACATACTTTACGGGGAGACCCCATACGAAAACCGCAGCAACAGCAGCGGTGAGCCAGGCAAGAGGCATGGCTTTGGTTGCAGGCCAGCGCAAGCCGACCATGAGAATGAGAGCCACCAAAATCGGCAGCATTGCAACCAATGCTAGTATTTCAATTGACATAACCTTACCTCCCCCGATGTTTTTTGAAAAATGAAGCCCATTCGGCCTCATTCAAAATCTACAAACAGGAAAAATGGCTGATGGTCTTACCACTTTCCATTCTTCTACTATGTGTGACCAGGGCAACCATTGTCAAGAAATTTCCACAAGAAATGCGATTAATTTCTATTGATGCAACTCTGACGCACAGACAAAACAAACATAACTGACTGATATAATACAATTGCAATTACAATCAGTGCTCCATCGAGCGCTATTAAAAAAAGGATTTTTAAGGCTGTAAAAATGAGAGAAACTTGATTTTTCTTTGACATGCCGGGGTTACTCACAGCAACATTCCGGTAAACTACACGAATGGACTGACCATTGTCAGCATTGTGATACGCGGCTTGAATCGAAAAAACGAACCCGATTCATCCACTGACGGCAGAAGAGGCGAATAAACAGGCAAACCGAGACAATCCTAATAGGCAATCCTCCGCATGACAGGCGAAACTCAGACTGACTGCCACAGGAAAGCTTAGGGGAGTTGAGGAGTCTGACACAGAGGGGAAATTGAAGAAAGATATGCGAACTGGCAGGGGCAGACCACTACCAGTGTGTCCGACTTTTTTTACTCTAAACGGGGCAAGGTTGCCTGCACCCATTCGAGATGCTCGCCCATGGCGCGACGCGCTGCATCGCCATCCCGGTCGGCAATGGCTTGATAAATAGCCCGATGCTGCCCCAGTAGGACTTCGATATACTGGGGCTGGCTGTAAAGCTTGGTCAGGGCAACATCAATGGTGGCCAGAAAGAGACCATGAATCGTATTAAGGACATGGAGCTGCATGGTATTATGGGTTGCCGTGGTAATAGCATAATGAAAACGGGAATCCACCTCTGAACTCCAGCCGCCGCTCACTGCCTGAGTGGCCATCTCCTCAACACTATCTCCTATCTTTTGGATCTCCTTGTCCGTGGCACGACTTGCCGCCAGATAAGCGGACCAGCACTCCAGTCCCATGCGCACCTCCAGCAACTCTTCCAGAAGCTGCGGATTATCTTCAAGCAGGGCGGCCAGGGGCGCCATAGTGCCGTCAGTAAGAGAACGAACGTATGTACCGCCGCCTTGCCGGGATTCCAACAGCCCCATGGTCTCAAGTACCATGATAGCCTCCCGCACAGAAGGACGGCTGACTCCGAGGAGCGAGGCCAGCTCCCGCTCCGATGGGATTTTTTCACCCGGCTTCAGTTCCCCGTCGGTTATGAGTGTTTTAATCTGTTCAACGATTTCTTCTGACAGCTTCTTGGGACGAATCGGCTTAAATAAAGTGGTCATGCCATTACTCCATATTTAGAATTGGTATGACCGCATTGATTACCACCACCCCAGCAAGAAGTCAAGCATCGGAATGGCAACAGACAACGGCTGATCCTCTATTCTGCCCACTACCTCCCTTTTGGCACCGTCATGAGACATGGTTACAGCGACGATCTACTTTTCCCTCCACATTCCTGCAATACTATTTTCCTTTTATTTTCAACAGGTGCAAGGATGGCCAAAAAATTGATCCGGCCATCGGGTCGCCGAACAACCATCAGTTCGTTGCCACCTTTCTGCAATTCGCAATAAACTTTTCTCATCGGAATCAACGAAGAAATGCTGCCACAATGTAATTTCCCCCGGGACCACGAATATTGACCCGAGGACATGCAGGCGAGATTTGTTTCTTCTTGAGTTGAAACAACCTGTGAAGTTAGGATGTTGCACAAACAAGAACACTTAAGGAAAAACCATACTGTATCAATGCACTCAATGCCGAACATCAGAGCCTGGCAGTATCAAACATCCTTAGCTTGCTAAAATGAACCACCCCGCAACACTATGCCACGGGGCGGCAAACAACTAAGAAAGAAAGCTTAACTCAACGACCCAAAATATCATCGACTTCTTCCTGGGTAAGAATCTGAGCAACGTAATTCCCTTCGCCAATAATTATTTCAATATTTTTCACATAGGCCCGTAAGTGATCTTTTGAGCCTTCGACCAGGTGGGTGTACATGATCTGTAACGCCGCCTCATCAGTATACTCGAGTCCGCATTCATCTTCGCCAATACCATTATCGGTCTGGACTATCACTTTCGGACACTTGATAATATCAACCATATCGAGCTCCTCAATAAATGCCCCCACATATAAGCCATCCAACAGAGTTGTTGAACCCCAGTTCACTAGGTAATCAAACTTTTCCGTGAAGTACCAGCCGTAATCAGCGCCTGTGAAAACACCAATGCTGTCCGGTAGATTGTTGGCATCGGGGTTGGGATCGGGAATATCATATTTTGCCAACATATCGCGCACGGTATCCGTATGAGTCTGCTCAGAACCTTCTGCGATGTTTGAAAATTCCTGTTCATCCGGATAAACGGCACTTAAGGTGAGATAGACGTCACGGGCCAGTTTCTCCTCTTCCCGCATAAAAACCAGATGGGTTTCTTCTCCCAAGTCCAGCGTTGCAGCTTGACCAGAAAGGGGTGTACTCACTACTATTGCACCAAGAACCAATACTGCCATAAAATATTTCATTGTCTCTCTCCATTGGTAATTTTTTTGTGATTACGAATGCACAGTCAACAAAAGGTCATTTCTTCCCGTGTATCACCTCCTCTTTTTACGAACTATTACGTGACGACTCACTTCATAAATGGAGCCCTTGCCCTACTAACAGAAAAACTCTAACTATCCTAGTTAACAGATTCAGCCAATAAAGGTTACATGTATTTGAAGAAAATTCACATTCCAACCAGGCAGCCCGAGCCCCTCACAGGTGTCGCCCCGCAACAAAATTGGGAACAGACTGGGCACATTTCGACGACAAAACAAAGAGAAAGTCACAACATAGACAGGCCCGAAAGAATCAAAGACAAAAAAGGGGACAGCAATGGCTAAAATGACAAAAATATCACAACCGACAACGGCACTCCGCCTTGGAAACAAGCATTCATAGGAAATGAGAAGAAGCAAAGAAAGGGACCATTTTCAGGACACAGCTGCCAGATTCCCTCCGCCCAGCATCACAAAAGATGGAAAAATCGTCTTGCGAAAGCACAAGAACTGCCACCGCTGGCAAGACGCCCAAAGAGCAGCACCACAATCTTACCTAGGCAGGTGAATCACTCCTTACCCGTAAGAAGTGTCGCAGGTTTTCCTAACAAAGTAATTCCCCGTTCCCTCAGGGAGGGAACGGGGAATTACTCAGCAATAGATCTCTACAAGAAGAAAAATCCGGCAAGGTCTAATTTCTAAGGAGAAACGATAAGTGACAGAATAATAGCAGCTGTGTTTAGCGCCTTGGCCTATTCTAACCCCTGTATATCGTCTTCCCGTATTGCTTGACAATGAAGGCAAGGTAGAGACAACTGTAGAAACAATTTATCCTGCACCCTTTCCTTTCATGACAAGGAAAAAATGACACTCAAAAAAGTTGGTAGAGCAACCAGATACGCTATCGACTTAAGGGTACCTTGATAAATTAGAATTTTCGTTCAAAATCGAGGCATGAAGAGGTTGGGCGAAAAGGCAATTTTGCAAGGTGGCCTTAGCAGAGATCTCTCCCTGATTAACATCCTTCACTCTGAATTACGTTTTGGGGCCGGCATCCAATTTCGCTGTTACCAACCTCCGCCCCTGCTCCCTGCGCCTTTGCATACTCCCGCACTTCATGAGATATCTTCATGGAACAAAACTTAGGGCCGCACATGGAGCAGAAATGGGCCTCTTTGGCATTTGCATGAGGAAGGGTTTTGTCGTGAAACTGCACAGCCTTTTCCGGATCCAGTGAGAGATTAAACTGATCCCGCCAACGGAACTCAAAACGAGCCCTGGAAATAGCATTATCACGATACTGTGCACCAGGATGTCCCTTTGCCAGGTCTGCTGCATGTGCTGCCAGTTTAAAGGTCACCACACCTTCACGTACATCTTCACGGTCAGGGAGGCCCAGATGTTCCTTGGGAGTTACATAGCAGAGCATGGCCGTCCCGTACCAGCCAATGAGCGCCGCCCCAATACCACTGGTGATATGATCATAGCCCGGAGCAATATCGGTAACTAATGGACCGAGGGTATAAAAGGGTGCCTCCCCACACACCTCCAACTGCTTGTCCATGTTCTCTTTGATCATGTGCATGGGGACATGCCCAGGGCCTTCAATAAAGGTCTGCACATCATGCTTCCAGGCAAGTTTCGTCAATTCACCCAAAGTCTCCAGCTCTCCGAACTGCGCTGCATCATTTGCATCCTGCAGACATCCAGGGCGAAGCCCGTCTCCCAGTGAAAAGCCAACGTCATACTGTTTAAGCAAATCACAAATATCTTCAAAATGGGTGTAGAGAAAATTTTCTTTTTGATGTGCCAAGCACCACTTGGCAAGAATACTGCCGCCACGGCTAACAATCCCCGTGGTTCGTTTAGCGGTCATGGGGATATGCTTAAGCCGAAGCCCTGCATGAATGGTGAAGTAGCTCACACCCTGTTCACACTGCTCCACTAAAGTATCCCTGAACATCTCCCAGGTCAGTTCTTCCGCTCTGCCATCCACCTTTTCCAGGGCCTGATAAATGGGGACGGTACCAATGGGGACAGGTGAATTACGCAGGATCCATTCACGGGTCTCATGGATATTTTTCCCTGTGGAAAGGTCCATGACCGTATCGGCACCCCAGCGGGTGGCCCAGACCATCTTCTCCACTTCTTCTTCAATGGAGGAAGAAATAGCCGAGTTACCGATATTGGCATTGATTTTCACCAGGAAATTGCGGCCGATGATCATGGGCTCGCTTTCCGGATGATTGATGTTATTGG
Source organism: Desulfocapsa sp. (assembly GCA_030145625.1). Taxonomy (GTDB): domain Bacteria; phylum Desulfobacterota; class Desulfobulbia; order Desulfobulbales; family Desulfocapsaceae; genus Desulfocapsa. The sequence goes on from JAQYVF010000029.1 coordinate 38,196, forward strand.
GCAGCACCGCCCGGCCGCAGGCGATTTCATCGCGCACAAATTCCGGGGTGATATGGGACGTGGGCGTATTGGCACCAAAACTCTGTCCCGGGTGCTGCGACAGTTCCTCAGGCAGTTCATCAATCCGCTGATTTTCACGGATGGCCACATACTCCATTTCCTGGGTAATCATTCCTTGGCGTGCATAGTAGAGTTGCGACACATTCTTGCCAGGCTTTGCCCGGAGCGGCAACTTCACCTCCCGGAAACGGAGATGATCAAGGTCCGAATTGAAAAGCCGTTCTTTGCCAAAATCGGAGCTCAAATCAGCAAGCTGCTCCACATCACCACGCTCCAGAATCCATTTCTCGCGCAGCCTAGGCAGCCCTTTGCGTACATCGACATCCACCTGCGGGTCAGAATAGGGACCGCTTGTATCATAGACAGTCACCACAGAACCGCTGTTGCCGGGGCCCTGGATAGCAGCATCATCAACACTGATCTCCCGCATGGCCACCTTGATGTCATGAATCTTTCCCTTCACATACACCTTTTTCGAATTGGCAAACGGGGTACGGGTTATTGTGCTGTTATCTGGAAGTTTTTCCTCTCTGTTCATACAGTTCCTTTTTTATTGTTTACCAATAGGATGATCACGAATGCTCTGCCTGTAAAAATGACACACCACTCTCGCAGGAACAGTGTTTTCTCTTAAAGAGCAGACACCGTGATCATTATATGGATTTTTGTTGATACTACCGGGGAAAGATATGCCGAATATGGCACAGAATGGCTAATAGTTCCGTTCATGATGACTTTCCCTACGACTTTATTACAAGTATCAGGTTCAAGGGGTCTACTCTCAGCCGGAACTCATTTCCGGCACCCCCAAGTCTACGGTTTTCAATTTCAAACCGTCAATTGCATTACAGACAAACAATTCCATCAAAGTAAGGTGCCGACGGAACACTCTTCCTGGAATAGTTGTCAGGGATACATCTTCCAATCCCTCACAAAGGCAAAATTTTTCATCTCCTCATAACAGGAGATTTTAAACGCAAACGAGTTCATTTCTTAGCGACACAGCCATTAAAGTCAAGCAAAAAGCTTGATAATGAATGGGTATTCAGTTATTGTTCCGACGAAATCATATGGTGCCGTACTGGATGCAACATTTGCTCCATACCATTTTGCACGAAAATCTACCACAATAAAACTGAAGCCTTCCCCATTTCTATGTTGTTGTAACTGGCTAACGGGATCATCCACACCGATTATATTTGCCATTTTAATAATTTCATTCTGCTGGAGGAGTACAGATGTTCAACCCATATCGAGAACCTTACGTCATAAGAGAGGTTGCGCCCTTTAAGATTGACGGCCTGGCCATACCTTATCCGGAATTTGTCCCCAGACTCTATAATTTCTGCAAAGAACTCGGTTTTCGCAAAGGGTATATCATGCCCTCCCGGGCCTTTTGCTCCGATGAGAATCAGGGCCTCCCCATCATTCTTCTCACTAAACATTTCGGCACCTTCCCCTTCAATCACGGCCGGGTCGGCGGACTGCTGTCTGTCAACCGAAACGGCCCCCATTCCCACCATGGAGACGACTTGGTAATCGTTCAGGCCAGTCACGTCGGCTATAACCCGGATACCGGCGAGTATGGTATCTACCGCAGGCCACAGGTATCCGGTGATAATACGTGCGTCTCCTGTGGTAAACTCACCCATGTTATCACACCCTATGTCGATCGCTATCGTTTTGCCCGCGACCGTATCTTCCTGCGACGGGACGAAGAGGGACATTATCTGATCACGGCCAAAAATACCTTTATCGACTTTGGCTCCCACCCTGTGGATCAGGGACTTGTCCTGAAACTCTCAAATATTGTCGAACAGGACGAGCAGAGAATTATCCGTCCGTTCTCCCAAGCAAGCACGACCCAAACCTACGAGGTCTCCCCTGCCTTTAAAAAACGGCTCGACGAACAGGGATATGAATGGAAATCAGGTGAGGGTGAAAGAATTGGCAAGCTGTTAACAGCTGATCTTTTCTTTTTCAAGGACCAATTTCATGAAATTGACGACTCTCTCGCTCTGGAAAGAAGCCTGATCGAATTCATGCCCGACATTGTCAGTGCCGAATATCCGTCTCTGCGAGCGGCACAGGCCAATGTCCAACTGGAATTTTCCCGAGTGGTCCAATCGATCCGACGTGGGAACGATTACACAGGGCGCAGCTTGCTTTATATTGGCGGACTCAATATCGACATCGCGGAATATGAGGGTTTTCCCCCAACCAACTATTTTGTTCCCTGGGCCGCCCACGTACAACTCAAAGAAAACACTCCCGAGGAATACACCCATCCCATTGAACAGGAAAAGCTGTTTGCCAAGCTCATGTCCCAAAGTCCAGAGAACCCGGATCAAACGGACTTGAAGGAGAACATCCGGCGCATGCTGAAGGCACCGCTCGTTGATATCAGATCCCACTGAATCAATCCCTGAACATGGGAAATCGTTGTACGGTATCCCATGTTCAGGCGCACATGCATTGTATCTCGCTATAATAAAAAAAAGGGTCTATCCATTTCGCTGGCCTCTTTATTTTTACGATTGCCGCTAATAGCTGAAATATATTGCTTTTATAAATTTTATAGTTGTATGTTGTTGTTTTTAATGGGCTTCAATCGGTTCACGAAAGCACAATACATAAACATAACATACTGACAATACTTGGAAATATTATTGCAATCAAAGGTCAGACCGATAAAGTGTATACCCCGTATGAAAAATTATATTGACTTTTTCTAAACAGAAAACCATACTTCAATAAGTTATGATATCAGCAGCCGCAGAAACTACTTTTCAACATTTTCTCATGACCGACGATAATGACAATGTCTTTTGGGACAAGTCAGTTGCGTGAGCCCCCCCCCTCCATTTTATGTTGGACAAACCACAAAGCCATTAGTGAAATCCACGTAATCACTACAATATTTTTTCTGCAATAAAAGCCAAAAGCTCACCCCTTTTATCGACATGACACAAGAGGACGTATGAATCTATTTTTTCTCGCTTTACTACTCATTAGTGCCGGCGGAACACAAGCACTTGCTACCTTCAGACTTTATTCATTGATGAAAGTCGGCGCAGTCACGGCCATCATTGGTGGCTGTGCCCTTGGTGCCTGTAATGCGGTGTGGCGACTTCTCCAGCATGCCGACCCGGTGAGTTATAGCCACAGCTGGCTGCAGACTTTTTCCTTCTCTCTTAAAATCGATGCCATTTCCGCCTTTTTCCTGGTACCTGTTTTTATCATTTCTGCCGTAGCCGCACTGTACAGCTTTCAATATCTGAATGACGCAAAACGCGGAGCAGGCACTGCTATTAACTATTTCTTTTATGCACTGCTCATCATCTCAATGGCCCTTGTCGCCTGTGCCGACAACCTCATTACCTTCGCCCTGGCCTGGGAGCTGATGTCTGTCTCATCATTTTTTCTGGTTATCTATGATGTTCAAAAAAAGGCCACCAGAGATGCCGGGTATATCTATTTTCTCTTTACCCAGGCCGGAGCCCTGTTTATTTTTGCCGGTTTCGGTTTTCTCTACTCACACACAGGCAACTTTGGCTTTGAAGCACTTGCATCCATTCCTGACTCTGCTAAACTTATTGCCTTTATTCTTATCCTCATCGGCTGTGGATCCAAGGCAGGTATCATGCCACTCCACATCTGGCTGCCCTATGCCCACCCTGCCGCACCGAGTCATGTTTCCGCTGTTATGTCCGGCGTGATGATCAAGATGGGTATATACGGTATTGTCCGTTTCTACCTCTTGCTGGAACCGACATCTGCCCTTTTTGGCCAGATCATTATTACACTCGGGACCATCTCTGGAATCCTCGGTGTTGTCTATGCCATCGGTAAACACGATATCAAACGACTGCTGGCCTATCACAGTGTCGAAAACATCGGCATCATCCTGCTGGGCTTAGGTATCGGCATGTTGGGTACAGCCACCGGCAACAAGACTATGGCAGCGTTTGGTTTTGCCGGTGGCCTGCTCCATGTATTAAACCACTCCCTGTTCAAATCATTGCTCTTCATGGGTGCCGGCGCGGTCATCCAACAGACCGGATCCGCTTCGATTGACCAACTCGGCGGTCTGATGAAAAAAATGCCCGTTACCGGCCGTTCCTTTCTCATCGGTTCCATCTCCATTTCCGGCCTGCCTCCATTCAATGGTTTTATCAGTGAATTTCTTATCTATTATGGCGCCTTTCATGGCCTGCACCTGCAGGGGACATCGTTTTTGTTCTCCGTCCTGGCAATTATTTCTCTGGCCACCATCGGTGGTCTGGCCGCCGCCTGTTTTACAAAGGTCGTAGGAGTTGTTTTTCTTGGCGAACCCAGGAGCGATTTTGCTGCCCGGGCATCCGAGGCCGGTTTCTTCATGGTCCTGCCCCAGCTGCTCCTCGCCGCTCTTTGCCTTGGCATCGGCATCTGGCCTGCTCATTTTGTTCAGGTAGCCTTCGAGGCAAGCCGGGCAATTCCTCTGCTGGCCAATTATGAACCCACGCAGTTTATGCCAATCATGACCAATATATCGAGGACGGTTATCCTCTTTTTCCTGCTGTTTTTTGGCATCACCCTCCTCAGAAAACTTTTCTATGTCGGCAAGGAGGTCACCAGCTCCGGAACCTGGGGCTGCGGTTTCACTCAACCCACTGCCCGCATGCAGTACACAGGAACATCTTACGGAGACAGCATAGTTGATTTTTTCCGACCTTTTATTCGGGTAGAGAAAAAATACTCCGAGATAGATAAAATTTTTCCCGGCAAGACAACCTACAGTTCCCACGTTCATGACAGCTCTGAAATCGGGATGAATACCTTCCTTGTCCGCCCGGTGTTATATCTCTTGAACAAGCTACGCTGGATACAACACGGCAACATCCAGCTCTATATCGGTTACATCGTGCTGGCCATTGTGGTTATGCTCATCTTTATATAGGAAAACAGGATGGATTTTACTTTTTCTTTTACGTCATTTCTTTCGCTACTAACTGCCGTTAGCCTGGCGCCCCTGTTTATGGGTGTCATTTTGAAGGTAAAGGCCTTTTTCGGCGGCAAACAGGGCCCGCCATGGCTGATAAAGTACTACACACTGATCAAGCTGTTACGGAAGGGCTCTGTCTACTCGACCAGTACTACTTTTATTTTCAAGCTGGGACCGATTATCTCCTTTGTCACCGCCTTCATGCTGTTGCTCTTCTTTCCCTTTGCCGGCCTGCCGCCTGTCCTTTCATTTCATGGCGATGTTATCATCCTCTTTTATCTGCTTGGCCTGGGACGTTTTTTTACCGTGCTTGCCGCTCTGGATACCGCTTCTCCTTTTGAAGGAATGGGTGCTGCACGAGAAGTTTTTTTCTCAACCCTGGCCGAGGCCACTATCTTTGTTATTCTGGCCCTCTTTTTTCGACTCAGCGGCAGTTTAAGCTTTGCTGAATATTTTACAGGCGACCAAATTGTCAATCTCTGGTCACAGTCCGCAGCCCTGATCTTATTAGTTCTGATTGCCCTGTTCATTGTTCTGCTGACAGAAAACTCTCGAGTACCGGTTGATGACCCAGCTACCCACCTTGAGTTGACCATGATCCATGAGGTCATGATTCTTGATCACAGCGGTCCGGATCTGGCTCTTATTGAAATGGGTGCTTTCTGTAAAATGCTGTTTTACTCTGCCTTTATCTCCTCCCTCCTCTACCCCTTTCACACAGGATCCGGCCTATACAACGGTCTCATATTTTCCATCATCATGACCCTGATTTACGCAGTGGTGGGCTTAGTCGAATCAATCACCGCACGTTATAAAATGGATATGGTCCCCAATTTTATCCTGACCTCCTTTGCCCTGGTCTTTTTTGCAACTATTTTAACCATGGAGTTTGTCCAGTGATACATATATCCGATATCTTCTTGGCGCTGATTCTCCTGTCGGTACTACTTTCCCTGCGATCCAACCGCCTTATGGCCCTGGTCAAGCTCATGGCCTTTCAGGGAATCGTCGTTTCTGCAGTTCCCCTTATACTGGACACAGCCCATGGCATCACCTTCAAACTGATCATGTTTTTCCTCCTCCTCGTTTTTGTAAAGGGCATCCTCATCCCCGGCATGATGTCTGTCGCTGTCAATAAGGTTGTGGTCAGCACGGAAATAGAGCCGATTATCGGCTATCATGCCTCCCTCTTTGCCGGATTAATCCTGATTATTTTCTCCGTATACATAACTAACCACCTCCATTTGGCCATGGCGGTACAGTACAAAATGCTCCTGGTGACAGGGATCACGACAATGGGCGCTGGATTAATCCTGCTCATGGCACGCCGAAAGGCAATTACCCAGGTTATCGGTTACCTGATGATGGAAAATGGTATCTATCTCATCGGTACAGCCCTGGCCAAAGAGGTTCATACCCAATATGTAGTGGAGTTTGCCGTTCTCCTCGACCTTCTTGTTGCTGTACTGGTAATGGGTATTGTCTTAAATGATATCAACCATACCTTCGATGATGTTGACACTGCCCTCCTTGGACAACTAAAGGATTGAAACCATGCTCCAATTTGTTTTTTTTATTCCACTTATTGTAGGAATTGCCGTTTTCTTTCTTCCTGCCAAAACTGGTAGGCTGGCCCTTTTCAGCACCGCTGTCATTCATGCACTGTTCACAGCACTGGAGTGGTTCAAGCTAAGCGGACCTCTGCACACCAAATACTTCACTAATACTCCTGACGGCATGCTGGTCCTTGCCATCCTCTCCTTTCTCTTTCTTTTCATCTCCCTGTATACTGTCTTTTACATGGGTGAAGTGGAAATGAGCAAGGAGCCAATTTTTAACGGGAGTATGCTGCTCTTTCTTTCAGCCATGTCCATGGTTGCGATTGCTGATCATATCATCATGCTCTGGGTAGCCGTGGAAGCAACCACCCTGATGAGTGCACCACTTATCTTTGTTCATCGCTCCAAAGAATCCCTGGAAGCCACCTGGAAATATGTCCTTATCTGCTCCGTAGGTATCGCCCTGGCACTGCTGGGCTGTTTTTTTGTTATCTTTTCCATGGAGATGAGTAACATCCAAGTGCCTATCAGTTTTACTTCATTAACCACTGTGGCCTCGCAGCTCAATCCGGTCTGGCTGAAAGCAGGTTTTATATTTTTTGTTATCGGCTTCGGCACCAAAATGGGACTTGCCCCCATGCATACCTGGCTGCCTGATGCCCACAGTGAAGCCCCCAGCCCTGCCTCAGCCCTGCTCTCAGGCGCATTACTCAACTGTGCCTTTCTTGCCGTGTACCGTTGCCACCAACTGATGTTCGCGGCCGGATTAGGTGAATATTCAAGTAATGTCCTTATCGCCTTTGGCCTTGCCTCCATGCTTGTTTCGGCCGTGTTCATTCTCAACCAGACAGATTACAAACGGATGCTGGCCTATTCCAGTATTGAAAATATGGGCATCATCGCCGTAGGCATCGGCATTGGCGGCTTGGCCGCCTTTGGCGCTTTGCTCCATATGATCCATCACTCGCTTGTCAAATCTTCACTCTTTCTTTCCACCGGCAACATCCTGCTCGCCTACGGCACCAAGGTAATTGACAAGACAGGAGGGATGCTGCAGCTGATTCCTAAAACCGGTGTTACTTTTTTTGCCGGATTTGCCGGTATTTCCGGATTCCCGCCATTCGGTCTCTTTGTTAGTGAACTCCTTATTATTCTCGGAGCCATCAAGGCTGGTCGCTACGTGGCGATCAGTATCTTTATCTTCAGTCTAATCCTTATTTTTGCAGGCGCCTCAAGGCTTGTCATGCAGATGGTTTTCAACGAAAGAGAAAATAATGAGATCCTTATTCCGGAAAAATGGACACGGACACTTCCATCCATTCTTCTATTATTGACATCACTGGCCTTAGTTATCTGGCTACCGGATAGCATCTACCAAACAATTCAGAATTCGATTTCATCCATTGGAGGCACAGTAAATGGATAACCTCCTGCAGATACAAAACGGTCAGGCAGTGTCCCGCGCCGATATTCCTGACCTGGACTTTACAGTCTTTCAACAGACGGTGCTTGACGCAACGCTGCACGGAGGCTTTATTGTTCAGTTTTTTGCTTATGAAGACGAACAATCCATGCTCAAACTGATCGCTGTCATTCGCTCCGGACTGAAGCTCTATGTTGCAGGATGCTCACTTGCTGAAGAGTATCCCTCGCTCACCCCTCAATGTGAAAAATTTCACATGTTCGAACGTGAGATTGCCGAGCAATTCGGTGTCCGCCCCAAAGATCATCCCTGGTTGAAGATGGTTCGCTACCATAAAAACTATCGGGGAAAAGAGGATATATTCGGTAATGACTACAGTCAGGACATTCCTGGCAACTATCCCTATTTCACCGTTGACGGGGATGCCATCCATGAAGTTGCAGTTGGTCCGGTCCATGCCGGCATCATCGAACCGGGCCATTTTCGTTTTCAATGTGCCGGTGAAAAAGTCTTCAGCCTTGAAATCCAACTTGGCTACCAGCATCGCGGCGCAGAGAAACTTTTGGAACAAGCAGGACTTCCCCGGAATCGCCTACCGATCATTGCCGAATCCATTGCCGGCGACACAGCAATCGGCCACAGTCTCTGCCACTCCCAGGCTATTGAAGCCCTTGCCAACCTTGAGGTTCATGAGGGCGCAAAGATTGTACGGACCATTGCCCTGGAGCTTGAACGTATCGCCAATCACATCGGTGATCTTGGCGCCTTGAGTGGTGACGTTGCCTTTAATCCACCCCTGGCCTATTTCGGCCGAATCCGTGGCGAATTCTTAAACCTAACCTTGACCATGGCAGGCAACCGTTTCGGCAAAGGATTAATCAGACCCGGCGGAATTGCTTTTCCGGTGCTCGCTGAACACCGCCAGATCATGCGGAACAAGATTACAGATGAAACTCCTGGTCTAACCAATGTCTGTGATCTTCTTTTCTCTGCGCATACAGTGCTGGCCCGTTTTGAACACACGGGAACAGTTTCCCGCGATATTGCCGAAAAACTGGGTCTTGTCGGCTATGCCGGAAGAGCCAGCGGACTGCCCTATGATAGCCGGATCACCTTTCCTACAGAAGCGTATGATCAGGTTGAGTCAAACAGCAATGAACGGACCGTTGGTGATGTCCTCAGTCGAGCCAGTGTCAGACGTGAAGAAATTATGCACTCGCTACAAGCCATTCCTAAATTACTTGCAAAAGAGGTAGACGCTGAACCGATCTCGGTTCCACCCTCCTACACCCTTGCTCCCGATTCTTTTGTAGTCACCATTAATGAGGCATGGCGTGGTGAAGTATCTCATTGCCTGTTGACCGATAAAGAGGGTTCGATACTTCGCTATAAGGTCAAAGACCCATCATTCCACAACTGGACAGGACTGGCCATGTCCCTGCGCAACCAGGGCATTTCAGACTTCCCCCTCTGCAATAAGAGTTTCAATCTCTCTTATTGCGGATTTGACCTGTAAGAAACAGGATACATATAGAGGTTCACGTACATGTTAAAGGTTATACAAAATAGACGGGAACAGGGATACAGGACGACGAACTATCCCAAAGAACCGATTACTCTTTATTCCCGTTACCGAGGATTACCAACGGTCCATCAGGAGTGCGACAAAGAGCTTGCCAGGCAATGTGCAGAGGCCTGCCCCCAGCAGGCCATTGATGCCGACAAGATGCTTATCGACATTGGCCGCTGCACCTTCTGTGGTCAATGTGAAATCCAGTCTCAGGGAGAACTTGTCACCTTCAGCAACAATTTCGAGTTAGGCACCTCCAGCAGAGAGGCCCTGTTTACCAGCGGTTCTTTACCAGCCCTGGCTGAACACTCCAAGCAGCACTTTAAGAGTCTCTTTGGACGATCCCTGCAGCTCAGGCAAATCTCCGCTGGAGGCTGCAACTCCTGTGAGGCAGATACCAACGTTCTCGGCACCCCCTTTTTCGACCTGCAGCGTTTTGGCATTGATTTCGTGGCCTCTCCCCGCCATGCGGACGGTATCCACGTTACCGGCCCGATTTCCAACAACATGAAGGCGGCTGTGCTTTCGACCTATGAAGCGGTTCCGTCGCCCAAGGTAGTTATTGCCAGCGGCTGTTGTTCCATCTCCGGAGGCCCGTTCTGGGGCAGCAAGGATGTCGTAGGAGACTTGAACAGTCTGATACCCGTCGACCTTTATATTCCAGGTTGTCCTCCACATCCCATGACTACCCTGCATGCACTGTTACATTTTTTCAAATGATAAAAAAAATCGTTAGCGCTGCAACAGTAACTCCTAGAAATCCACTGCCAAGAGAAGAGTTACAAGGGGGCTCCTGCCCCTTCTTTTCTTTATTATTTTATTTATTGCCTGAGCGTGGCAGCAAGAAAACCGACAAAGCGATCCCACGATTTCTTATCCGCGTCTTCACGATACCCTAGTGAATCATACACTGTAAAGGCATGGGGAGCACCGCCATAGGTGATCATCTCATGTTTCACATCCTCTTCCTCAAGGGCCGTAGCCAGCTCTGCGAAATCGTCCATGGGCGATACGCTATCAGCAGAGCCATGCAGAACCAGCACCTGTCCCCTGGTCTCTGAATAATCCTGCCCCTCCGGTATGGCCAGACCACCATGAAAGGCGACAAAACCTTTCATCTCCCTTCCGGTGCGTGCAAGTTCAAGCACCACCGTCCCACCAAAACAGTATCCCATGGCAACCGCATTCTCAAGATGCGCCCCCTGGGCTTTGGCCGCAGCCAGAGCACCGCTGAGCAGGGCGCGCATCCGCGAACGATCCGCATACAATCCCCTGGTGAGTTTTTTCTTCTCTTTTTTCTCCGTTGGACGAATGCCTGTCCCATACATATCTGCGCAAAAGACCGCATACCCAAGCTTTGCCAGCATGGAGGCCCGCTTGACCTCATACTCCGTCAAACCATCCCAGTCATGCACCAGAAAGACCAGAGGAGCATCCGGCGCAGGAGTGATATAATACCCCTCAAAAACCTCCCCATCGACCATATAGGAAACATTGGTCCCTGCCGCAGCATAAGCAGCAGTCGAGACCAAAACCAACACCAATGACATAAGAACTCGCATACCCCCCTCCTTTCGATACTGTTTTCTGCAGTTATCCCTTGGCACTGCAGGAGTTCACCGGCTCCAAAGAGTCAATGTAATCTATGGCAAAATCTATGGCGCTGCAGGCCAGGGATTCACAGGGGTGCGGAGGATTGTTAGGATGAAACCCCTAGGGCCGTAGCTGACGACACAGAAGCGATTTAAAATGATGTTCAAATTGACTGCTATAAGTATAGCAGGCTTCAACAATACCTTCCTCGGGAATTAGTCATAAATGTGAAAATATTTTTTTACAGCTCGTTCTACTGATTTTCGCAGAACTGATTTTTATATCAAAAGTTAAAAGATGGGCGCTGGCCGGAACAGAGGTACCGCCCATGGGAGAGTCTGTGCTCCGCAATTTTACCCAAGCCTGCCTGTAAGAGCATTCCTGCTGCAACGGTTCTTCTCCTCGCCCTGAACATCTCCATCCCTATGTTCTCTGTTTCGTTTTCCACGAAAACAAAGACCATCCCTCCCGGTTTGAGCAGCATCCGACAATAACAAAGATCCTCAAGAATTTTGTCCGTACCGCCTTCGACGTGTAAGAGGGAACAGAAAACCAGATCAAAATCCGCCTTTGCTCTAAATAAACGCAGATCACTCTCTATGAGAAGAAGCCGGTGCCGCTCTTCCTCTTTTAACCCGTACTGCCCTTTTGAAACAAGACAAACAAGTTCCGGCGAACGACACACCTCCAGCAGAGGAGCAATCAACTCCTTTGCGAGGTAAGGAAATAAAATTTTACATCTTTTCTGGGCAGGAATCTGTCTCGTGAGGACTCGGCAAAGCGAACGGTCTGTCCCATCACTTTTTTCAGTTCTTGTATAATTGAAGACGGAATAAATATCCTCTTGAATTGTCGTCAATAATTCTGACATATCGTTTCTCCTTTATGCATCTGTTCTGGTACCAACCGGCAATACAGAAAAAAACGACTAATTCAGATTGCCGATCAAGAGACAGAATACCAAGGAGAGGCAGTACCAAAAACCCACCTTGACGAGATTCAACAACCACCAGGGCATCGTTAGGTGCCAACACCGGTAACCCCCTTCCTCATTGCTGTTCTCAGGACTGAGCAACCAACAACAGAAATTCATGGCTCTCTTCATTTTTCCCTTCCTCCCTATTCTTTTCTTCCTCTTTTTCTTTACTTCAGCATAGCAGAGCTGTTAAATAAGAACAGATTCAGAACAGAAGAAAAATATGCATAACAGTTTCCTTCAGAGCAACCCGTGGAGGTGCAGAATGGAATATCAATATGTGAGGATGGCCAACGAACTGGAACAGCAAATATTGTCAGGAAAATACAGTGCAGGAGAAAAACTCCCGTCATTGCGTAAACTTCATGCCAGCACAGGCCGCTCCATCTCTACAGTGTATCAGGCCTATGAAGAACTTGAGAATCGAGGTGTTGTAGAAGTTCGTGAGAAATCTGGGTTCTATGCACGCCCCCTGCAAAGTAATATTCTTCCATTACCCGCCAGGGGGCAAAAACAGGTCAAACCGCATAAGGTCACTATCAATGCCTTATCGGCCATGCATAAAAGATCACTGAACAAGCCGGAGATGCTTCCCTTCGGTGCAGCGATGGCCTCCGCCGAACTGCTTCCCGGCAAACAATTGGCAGCAGCCATACGCACAGTCGCTGCCAACTACCAGCACTCCGATCGTCTCGGCTATGGTTTTCCATCAGGAGAACCGGAACTACAAAAAGAGATAGCCAAGCGCTCTCTTGGCTATCAGGAAAAAGGTGACGGGGAAGAAATTATCATCACTCAAGGCTGCATGAACGCCATTGATCTCTGCCTGCGCAGTGTGGCCAGACCCGGCGACACTATCCTTCTTGAATCACCAACCTTTCTCTGCTATCTCCAGCTCATTGAAGATCTCAATATGCAGGCCCTTGAAGTTCCGGCAGACCCAAGTAAAGGATTGAACATTGATATCCTCCGCCAGGTACTGGACGAACATGATGTCCGGGCAGCCCTGCTCAATTCCACATTCCACAACCCCCTGGGTTATGAAATGGAGGAAAGTATGAAACAAATACTGGTTAAGATGTTTGCGAAACGTGGAATTCCTATCATTGAAGATGATATCTATGGTGAACTCTACTTTGGAAAAACCCGGCCCACACCGCTTAAAGCCTTTGATCAGCAAGGTGGCGTCTTATTCTGCTCCTCCTTTTCAAAATCCCTTGCCCCTGACTTGCGGGTGGGATGGACCATGCCCGGTCGCTTCAGAGAAAAGGTCAAACGACTCAAATTTAATGCCACCATTTCCTCCTGCCAGCTCAATCAGCTTATCATAGCCGAATTCCTTAGCAATGGCGCCTATGACAGACATCTGCGCAGAATGCGAAATATTCTGAAAAAACAAGCCTCGGAAATGGCCCATGCCATAGCCAGACACTTTCCGGAAGCAACCAAAATTTCAGCACCAAAAGGAGGGCTCTGTCTCTGGGTCGAACTCCCTGACTCTGTAGACAGTCTTCAGCTTTTTCGCCTTGCGGAAAAAAAGAATATTTCAATTCTACCGGGAGCACTCTGTTCGGGAATGGGACAGTAT
>JAQYVF010000003.1 GCA_030145625.1 Desulfocapsa sp.
CATCGTCGTAAAGGGTCACGGACCAGAAGGCATCAACCGGCATGTATTTCGCGGTGAGTATGTACGCGGTCTTACCGTCGTTCTTTTGAGTTCATCCCATGGAATCGTGTGACTCCATTTGACCGATCGGTTCTCAGAATTCAGCTTTCCTCCAAAAGGGAGGTGAAAGCCTTCCAGGCTGAGTTGGCGACTACTTTTGTATCGAATCATGTGCAAGCCTTTTGAGGAGGTTTACCTAAAATGCTTGCATATTATACCATTTTTCAGGATGTTTAAGTCTATAAAAACGATATGTTGAGACTTTTTTAGTTGAATCTACCTATTATCAGTACACTTAGGTCGATAGGTGTACTACAGCGACCACGACTCCTGTATCCAATATACTTTCAACCGTTGAGTTAAAAAAGCTACCACGCAAATGATATATTCACTGCCAGCGTATCAGTGTCAGATCCAGTTGATTCTTGTGTACGAGTGCCCAGATAAGTAACCTTGAGACCTAGGTAACGATTGATCGGATGTGCATAGCTCAGTTTCCAGCCAATATTTTGTTTAGTGTCGTCTTTGTCAACACCATTGAGCCTGTTTTCGCCACCATAATCATAACCTGCGCTAATAGATACCCATTGCCCTGGCTTGAATGTGTGAATGAGATGGTACTGCACGATATACAAAGGTTTCTGGTCGAGCGTATTGCCATTAAAAAACTCGTCGTTTTTTGTATAGAAAGCAACTTCACCAGTCAGCTCTGTTGTCCAATTTCTACTGGTATGCATGATGCCAAATTGAGGTCTGAACGCAAACCGGTTTTGACCTAGATTAAGCAGCTTATCTTTCTGGTAATTACCTGTTGGCATTCGCACTGTCAGTGCTGCACCTACGATGGTTTTATTATTCACATTAGATTGATATGCACCAAACTCTTTACCTCGTAAAGGTGGTGCGCCATACAGGTTCATTGCAACACGAACAAAAGTGTCAGATAAGCCATTTCTTGAAGTTGAAGCAGGAACACCATCCAGTAAGCCCTTCCATTCGCCTTTCTGATAGCCCTGTGTAATATCGATGCGTGATGATTTTTCGATTAACTCGAATGTACGTATATATTTGACAGCACAGGTGTCTAGCGTCATAGCAACATTTTCGAGCAAAAGAGTAGGATCGAAAGAAATGTCAGCTACTGTGTGGGCGAATGCAAAACCACCAAAGTTTCTGTCCATCGGAAGATGGCTCCATTTTCGGGGTTCTAGGTCAAGGGCGAAACACGGAAGTGGTAATCCGATAGTGAAAAGGCAAAATAGGAACCATCTTCTAAACCTAAGCGTATAATTCACAATGTTTGTTGTTTTCAGGAAACCAATGACTTAACTGAGTGTCCACTATTTCATAGCATTCTCAAATGTTTCCTTTAGAGACAGTAAGGATAGAAAATGGCAATGAATTCAGTCCATTCTACTTCAAAAAGCCCATTATCCTGTCCCATAAAGAATGCAGAAGAGTCAAACGAAGATTTGCCCCTCCTCCTCTATTTGCACAACTCATTTTAAAGTCGGAATGAAACTTGGCTCCGCATGAAGGACAGGCCATGAGCATCCCACCTATGTTGCCAGGGAAGCGTAATTGCTGATCGCAGTTGGGGCACTTCCTTTCAATATGATGAGTCATCTGTTTATTGATCCCACTGAGGGGGTTGGCTTTTCTATTCTTGTGTAAATACCCAACGCATTATGCTTCATAAGGCCACCTTGCAAAATTGCCTTTTCGCCCAACCTCTTCGTTATGAGACAAATTTTATCCTCAGAATATCAAATATATTCCTGCGGTAAAATTTTTCTCATGCCTCGATTTTGAACGGAAATTCTAATTTTTCAAGGTACCCATAAGTATTACCAGGGAATGCGTGGTGTAACAAGCCGAAAATCCTGATATATTTCTGAGGGTTAAAATTTCATCTTTTGCTTAACTGTATCGCTACAGTTTCCAAACATTTATCAGGCGGGACAATTCTTCAGGTTTTCGTGTGTAAATGAGAATGCGGCTGGTGTATTGTTCACCGGTAAAGATTTTTTCTTTCGCATAGGTCGCATCCCCCTTCCCTTCTCTACTGAATCCCGTACATCCTTAAAAAGAGCAGAATAAGGGTATAACTGACCGCGGACAGTGCGGTCGCCATCATCACTATGGTTCCGGCAAGTTCACCGTCGCCACCCATATGGCAGGCCATGATATAAGTAGAAACAGCGGTTGGGGCTCCGGCCATGAGCAGGCCGATGGCAAAATCCAGACCTGAAACCTTTAGCAGCAGCATCAAAATACCGGTCACTAGCGGCAGAAAGAGTAATTTCATTGTGGTAGACAAGGCTGCCTTCCAGATATCACCTTTTAACTTTTCCAGAGAAAAACTACCGCCGATGGAGAGGAGTGCCAGGGGCAAAGTCATTCCGGTTGCAATGTCTAGTGACCTGTCGAGGATGGTGGGTATGGGTAGATGCAGAAAACTCCAGAGGAGTCCGAACAGCGAGGCGAGAATCAGTGGGTTTATGAGGATTTGTTTTGCAATCTCCTGATAGCTGGTTCGCTGTTTCTGAGGAAGCAGCAAGGCAAAGATAGCAAAAAAATTCAGTACCGGAACAAGAAAGCCAATGAGAATACCGGCCCTGGTGAGGCCGCTGTCACCATAGGCATTAAAGACAATGGCTAACCCGATGTAAGCCAGATTCCCCCTGAAAGATCCCTGGCAGAAAGAGCCATGAATCGCTGCGGGAAAATTACGCCATTTCCCGTAGAGGTAGGCAACCGAAAAACAAAAGGCAACACCTGCACTGGAGGCCAGTACCAGCCTGAAGTTAAAATTGCTGGAAAAATCCGCACCAGCTATTTTATAGAAAAGTAACAGCGGCAGGCAGACATTAAAAACAAGTTTATTGACCTGCTGGTAAAAATTGTCATCCACAAGCCCTTGCCGACGAATAGTATAGCCCAGTCCGATAACAAGAAATACCGGTAGAACAATTTCGAGAACATTCAGCATGCTATTATTTGCCCTTAAGAACCCATGCAGGATTTTCTTTCACATCGGAGAAATATTTTCAAGGATGGCAATGCCTGGAAACGACCCCTCATGAAACATGAAAAAATCGAGTGAGGATTGGGCGTCAAATTGTCTGGCTTAAGCTGGCCTCGCATTCTATTTTTCATGGAAGGCAACCACTGCATCTTTATCGCGGCCAGCTATCTGGCGGGCCACCTTGGCCGGAACGACCTCGTAGCTATCGCCGAGTTTGACAATGGCCAGTAGGCCGTGGCTGAGCTGATCAGCCATCTCCTCGGAAACGTAGATCCTCTTTATCTGGTTCTTATCAACAAAATTATATCGTTCGCCACGCTCATCCTGATCCAGTCGATTATCTTCGATGAGTTGTTTTACCTGGGCCTTCTGCTCACTCTGCCGTTTCTCCTCAGCACGCTGCCGGTTGAGTTCCCGGTTACGCCTGGCTTGTGCCGCCTGCTCCTCCCGAACCTTGTTGCTGATCTCAGCAGTAGTATTTTCTTTGTTCTGCTTGCGGTTGCGGTGTTTTTCGAGCTTGGCCTTCTTCGCCTGTTTTTTATTGACCAGTCCGGCCTTAAGCAGCTGGTCCCGAAACGGATTTCCCATGTTTTTTCCTCACGAGAGTAGTAAATCGGGGCTTCTCCCCGAGAAATTACTGTCCTTTTTATATGTTTTTGGGAAGTAAATTATTCTATTCCTATTTTCACCAATTTACTCATGCCACACTGCGAAGCTTGTCATACGCCTTTTGCAATTTACTATTTAAAGGGGACTTGGCTTTTACAGGATTTGTTTTAATCAATTCTTCGAGTTTATGAAAAATCTGTTCTACCAGGTCCTGGTAATTGCTTTTCCCACTTTTTGTTGTCTTCACTTCAACAAGACTTATGGAGTTCACCAGCTTAAGCAATTCTTTTTCGAGCTGTTCAACTTCAGAAATTTCATCTATGGGAAGTGCTTGCGCACTTTTCTTTGACTCACTCCCCTTTCGAACAATAATCTTTGCTCCGCGAGGCTCATTTTTCCCCTTTGGCTTGGGTAACCTATCTTCAAATTCATCATAGGAAAAAGTCTTTACTCCCCTATCCAAACAAAACCTTCGCATGGCAAAATAGGAGCCGACTGAAGGAAGATTGTCTGATAGCGGGCCTGTTCCCTGGGTCTTTCCTTTGTTCATTTTTCAATACTCTCTTATGTAATCGTTTAGCCAATTTTCTTCTCCAGATTCTATACACAACTGCCCTTGGAGAAGTGTCTGGATAGTATCCATGAGATTAAGGCTTATCTAAAAATTAAAAAACAGCCATATGATCCTTACGACATATTTATAACGGGTATTCCATGAAGCAACAATGCAATATTTATTTTATGTGGATAACTAAAGGCCACCTCGCGAAATTGCCTTTTCCGCCCAAACTCTTCGTTATGAGATAAGTTTTATCCTTGGAATATCAAACTGATACCAACGATATTTCTTTCATACCTCAATCTTGAACGAAAATTCTAATTTTTCAAGGTGCTCTTATTTCGAAGTCATTCCCGCGTAAGGGGGAATGACTTTATTGCAATGGAATAATTGTTGAATATTAAAATACTGACTGGGTTGATTCTTGTTTGGCTGAGTTTGAATGGTGATCACAACATAAAATAACCTTGCAGCTGTACGGCTGGCATGCTAAAAACTCCACTTTTTCAAGAAGAAGTAAATTGTTTTCAAAATCTTAGCAAGCCACGCTTTCAAGGGCTATATTCCCCGCAGGCACCCAACTGACCTGACTGTTTTTTTCTTATTACGAGACTTTTTATGATTCACCTGACCAATATCAGCAAACAACATGGCAGCCAGGTACTCTTTACCAATGCCAGCCTTCAGATCCTGCCCGGTGTACGTACCGGTCTGGTCGGACCAAACGGTGCCGGTAAAAGTACCATCTTCCGCTTGATTACCGGCGAAGAGGAAGTGGACCGCGGTGAGATATCCTGCTCTAAGAAAACTGTAATAGGTTATTTCTCCCAGGAAGTTGGCGAGATGGCCGGCCGCTCGGCCCTTGAAGAAACAATGTCTGCTGTGGCCCAGGTCATGGCCCTGGCCGTTAAAATTCAGGAGATGGAAGCCTCCATGGCACAGCCCATGGGCGATGACGAACTGGCTGCGCTGCTGGAACGCTATGGAGATGCCCAGGAAGAGTTTGAGCACAGAGGAGGTTATGACCTTGAAACCCGTGCTAAATCTGTGCTCACCGGTCTGGGTATCGGACCAGATGACTTTGAACGTCCGGTGGAGTCCTTTAGCGGAGGCTGGAAGATGCGTATCGCTTTGGCCAAGATCCTGACCATCAATCCCGATGTCCTGCTTCTTGACGAGCCCACCAACCATCTGGACATCGAATCCATCCTCTGGCTTGAAGAGTGGCTCAAAAATGAATTTAAGGGTGCCGTGCTCATGACCAGCCATGACCGGACCTTCATGAACTCCATCGTCAGCCGGATTATCGAAGTGGCTAATAAAACAATCACCACCTATGGCGGCAACTATGATTTCTACCTGCACGAACGTGAAATTCGCCGAAAAAATCTTCTCGCCAGTTACCGTCGTCAACAGGAGATGCTTGCCAAGGAGGAAGATTTTATAGCCCGTTTTGCCGCCCGAGTCTCCCATGCGGCCCAGGTGCAGTCGCGTATCAAAAAGCTGGAAAAAATAGATCGCATCGAGTTGCCGCCAGAACAGAGGGTCATGCGTTTCGAATTTGTGGAACCACCCCGCAGCGGAGACGATGTGGTGGCCATGGAAGGACTTGGCAAGACCTGGATACTTGAGGATAAAAGCGAAAAAAAGGTATTCAGCGGCGTAACTGGCATGATCAGACGTCAGGAAAAAATCGCAGTGGTCGGGGTGAACGGTGCCGGTAAATCTACCTTCTTAAAAGTCCTGGCCGACAAAACCGAACCAAGCAGTGGCAGCGTCACTCTTGGTGCTAACGTGGCAGTTGGCTATTTCAGCCAGCACTCAATGGACGTCCTTGACGGTAACAGAACAGTATTTGAGACGATACAAGATGCCATGCCGCAGGCACATATGGGCACGATTCATAACCTGTGTGCAGCTTTTCTCTTCCAGGGTGATGACGCGGACAAACGTATCAGCCAGCTCTCGGGTGGCGAAAAAAGCAGAGTCGTTTTGGCCACCCTTTTAGCTCGCCCCCTCAACTTCCTGATTCTGGATGAACCCACCAACCATCTGGACATGCAATCCCGCGAAATCCTGTTTGAGGCACTCAAAAAATTTACAGGCACAGTAATCCTGGTGAGCCATGATCGCCACTTCCTGCGCTCCCTGGTGGACCATGTCATGGAAATAGATCACGGTGAAATGCGATTGTATGGCGGTGACTACGATTATTACTTGCAAAAATCGACAAAAGCTTAGTGACAATTCAACAACAAGTGATTCAGGAATATCCACTCTATCAAGTTGGAGCGGCTTCAGCCGCGAACCTCCCTCGTACTACTAAAACAGGTAAAGAGGCATGCCAACCACTGTTCGCGGATAAATCCGCTGCTACTAAAACGCACAACTTCTTTTACTCTCCTCCCTCCATTCACACTGCATACCTGGTAAGATAGCCTCTCCATGAGATGGTCAGAATGTGAACAACTAGATCAAAAGACAAGGTTGACTGGAAAAAAATAGAGCCAGCCTTGTCAGGATCCATGTTCAATCATTCGCTTCCTAACCTCTGGTTTACTGCTTTTTCACGCGTACAATATTAAGAAGAGAAGAAAATTCGTTAGTCATGGCTATATGTTGATTACAAGCCATTTTGGCAAAGTATTTGCATCAACAAAAACGAAAGACCTTTTTTTAAAAACTCACTATTCAGAATAAATCAGGATACTAATTAAAAATTATGATAGATAAAATTCAATTAATATTAGCGAACATGTCAGATGCAATACCTGGTGTCTTGACAGCGGCCGTAGTAT
The DNA here is from genome assembly GCA_030145625.1 of Desulfocapsa sp. Classification (GTDB taxonomy): domain Bacteria; phylum Desulfobacterota; class Desulfobulbia; order Desulfobulbales; family Desulfocapsaceae; genus Desulfocapsa. Next base: position 7,034 of record JAQYVF010000003.1, read on the forward strand.
CAATAAATGATGGGTTATCCATTGCTGAAGACAGTCGCAAAGAGGGCATTGATTCGGCGGCAGCTTCGGCGTATCTTGCCTCTATCGTCAAATCGAATCTCAACGCCATCAAGTTGCTGACTGGTGATCAGGTAACGGAGGATATTTTGATCACCACCAATGATTACTACTTTATCATTCGGTATCTACCTGAACAGCCATTTTTTATCTTTCTTATGACAAACAGGGATTCCTGGCTGGGCAAGGCAAGAATGGTTATGAAAGAGTATGACGACCAGTTCAAACAGTTTGCCGAATTTCTGGCAAAAAATTACCTTAATTGACCATCAGTAACGATCCGACAGGCTTGGGACAATTAACAATCTTCTATTTTGAGATGATAACAGCACATATTGTTTTCCAGTATCTCGTCTACTTTGTCTATCTCAACACTGTTTTCATTGAGCCATTTTGGAGCCATTCCTTTAACACCAGTAGCAGATTTACAACCGAGCTGTGAGATTGAGATATTTTTGCCACCGATCTTGATTTTGTCTGCAAGGGCTGAACGCAAGGGTTGGTGGACTGCACAAAAAGGACTGACACCTGCCCCCTCACCCACTTTATATTTGGTTGTTATTGGGCTGCTTTTATTAAATTCCGCAGTGAAATTCGCATAACCTTCCGGCATATCTTTGAACACCTCCTTATAATTGTGAATGGAAGTCTCAAAAGGGCATTTTTCCAGTCCGAAAATCATATTACCGCAATGTGTCGATTTCCCCTCAATCCGCGTGATTGGATTAGTGGAATCCTCAATGGCTTCGAGATATTCTTCAAAGGAGGAATATTCAACTTCTTCGGTCCTCTCAGCTGTAGCCAGAGCGTTTCGTATGAGAATCCCTTTGGCGCTGGCCGGACCACTGAGAGCAATTATGGATTTGATCATATCAATGAAGCTGATATGAGCGATATCAAGGATTTTTCCGTTTTTCATAGCCTGTTATTCCTGTTTTTCTAATAATAATTGAATGATTTCTGCTGTTACAGCGAAGCATTTTCGGCAATTGTTTTTGAGTTCTTTTTGATAGACAATCTTACCCAGCCCAAATTGGTTTCTTTGTCAGCGACGATAACCAGAAATGCCTCAGTCCCTACTGGAGCAAACATAACTGGTCCGTTTTCGTACTCGATCATAGTCATGGTCAAGTTCCCCTGACCAAGTTGACCACCCATTGAATACGCAGAACCGAAACCACTGGAAGCAATTGCACCTATCATCTCAGCATCAACGCTTTGTCTTGCAATATGGTTAAGAATAAAACCATCTCTACCGACCAGGCAAGCTGTGTGTACACCTTCAATACTTGTAAATTCAGATAGAATTGTTTCAATTTCATTCATCTCTTCATCCTCACTGGTTAACTGTTTATCTCCAAATATTTGGATATTGACCGGTCCCGACAAGGCATTTAAAGTAAGCTTCTCATCAATCGGTTCCAAAACCGTTATTTTCTCATCTGCATCTGTTTCGGTAAAAAGCTGGTCGGCCCTCGTGGCACCTTCCAGAATAAGGGCATCAATATTCTTTCTGATACTGTTCAAAGGGGGTTCGACCCCTCTCATGTTTTCGATTGTACCCCCTTGGAAGGTCAGGATTTTGTAAAAAGCCTCTTCTCCTGTTGCCTGCCCGCACATAGCGTGAATAACGGCCCCATCTTTAAAAAAAATCATTCCTTCTTCCTCTCCCGTCTTTACCTTTAGAGCCGAGGTCGATTTGGAGAGACCGTTAAATTGCACAATGTCTATAAGTTCGATACCATCAACGACCCCTCTAAAGTGATCATCTTTGAACAAGACCTCTTGTACCTGTTCTCTTAATTCATGTATGTCAAAAGGTTTTTCAATGAACCTGAGACTACCGTTCATCATGGCCTTATCTTTGTAATCACTTGAAGGGTAAGCGGTCATGATCATGACGCCGGTTTCAGGATAGAGGTTTTTGATTTCAATGAGTAAATCAAGACCGTTGATGCCCGGCATATTGATGTCGGTGATTACCAGATCAATCTTGTTTTCACCCAGAATACCTAAACCCTCTTCACCGGAATGAGCAGCGAGAATCTCAACATCATCCATGTTTTTGTTGAGTTTTCGTTGCAACATCCACAACATATCGTCTTCATCGTCAACAACAAGTATCCTTTTCATCGTGTTCCCCTTGGGTATAAATCAAGATGTTTCACCGTTATCGTCCATGTTTCTGCGTAACAAGAACCAGTGCGAAGCAACAAGAAATTATCTGATTTCCACATACGTGCAGGTATTCATACGTACAAGTTGTTCCGATTAAACATTGAGGCCACCTTGCAAAATTTCCTTTTCGCCCAAACTCTTCGTTATGAAAAAAAATTTATCCTCGGAATATCAAATATATGCACCCCAAGGGCACTTGTACCCGTAGTTAGGGTGATTCCTGCGGGGCGCCTGCGGTAAAATTTTTCCCATGCCTCGATTTTGAACGTAAATTCTAATTTTCCAAGGTATCCTTGAGTCTATCGTGGTGTATTTGCAAAAAATATGCCCGGAAGAGGCCACAGGAAAAACAATTATCAAACAAGAAAAGAAAGGAGCAGAGAAGTAAGTGGCAGAAAAAGATTAGGCGGTTGAGCCCCTCTATACGGTCAGAATTTAGCCATGTGGTCAGAAATTGACCAGTTACAGCTTTTCTCTGAGAGTGGTGCGGGAGATGCCAAGGAGACGCGCAGCTTTTGATTTGTTATTGGAACTTTTATTTAGAATCTCTTGGATATACTTTTTTTCCATCTCTTTGAGCGGCAATATAGCATTGGCATCAGATTCAATGGTTTTATGGTCCGATTGCAAACAATGCATTGTCAACCACTCACCCTTGCAGAAAATCACTTCACGTTCGATAAGATTCCTCAATTCTCTTACATTACCCTGCCACTTATGAGCCAACATGGCACAGCAAGCACCCGGTGTAAATCCTTTGATACTTTTACGCATTTCCTTTTTAAACCTGTGAAGAAAGTAGTTAGCCAAAAGTAAAATGTCATCTTTCCTGTCTCGCAGCGGCGGAAGGACAATGGGGAGAACATTCAAGCGATAATAGAGGTCTTCTCTGAAACGCCCATTTCTTATCTCTTTTTCAATATCGCAGTTGGTAGCAGCAATAATTCGTATTTGCACCTTAATGTCTTTCAGTCCACCAATCTTTCTAAATGTAGAATCCTCGATCAAGCGAAGGAGCTTAGGTTGCAAAGAGATCGGTAAATTACCAATCTCATCCAGGAAGAGTGTCCCGCCATTAGCCATTTCAACCAGTCCTTTTTTGTCGTGGGAGGCGTCGGTAAAAGAGCCTTTAGCATAACCAAAAAGCTCGGATTCTACGAGATTCTCAGAGAGTGCTCCGCAGTCAACTTTAACAAAGACCGCTCTTTTATTATTCCCAAGACCCTGTTCATGGATGGCTTGAGCAACCAGCTCTTTACCGGTACCGGTTTCACCAGTGACAAGAACAGACGCACTCACTTCTGCAGCCATATGAATGGCCTTTTGAACCGGTTTCATGGCTTCCGATGAACAAATCATTTTTCCCGTATCAGTATGCTGCCAACATAGATGTACTTTTTTACGCATCAATATTGATTGCATAACACGACTCAAAATCGATTTGAATTCAATGAGTTCAAATGGTTTGACGATATAATCGATTGCTCCTTCTTTAAGTGCTTCAACAACACTTTTTGCCTCATTAACACCGGTAATCATAACGATATCAATGTCCGGGGTGATGTTTTTAATGATCGGAATCAATTTAATTCCGTCACTGTCGGGCAAGCCGATGTCGAGGAAGATCAAGTCGATTATATTGCTTCTGATTATTTCCAGACATTCTGCACCGCTAGCTGCCGTAAAAACAGAGCAACCTTCTTTTTTAACAATATTGGACAAAGAGTAGCACATGTCCTCCATGTCATCGACGATCAGTATGGAGCCCATATTTATTCCTGAATGTATGAGTCACTGTTGCGAAAAACGACTGGTTTATTGCTCCAACGACTCTGGGATAATTTCAAAAAACATCGTAAATGTGGTACCTTTACTCTTTTTGTTTCCCACAAAAATAGCCGCTTTATTTTCTGTCAAGATTCGATAGACGATGGAAAGCCCAAGACCAACCCCAGTTTTTTTTGTTGTAAAAAACGGCTCAAAAATCTTTCCAGCAACTTCAGGCTCTATACCGCTACCATTGTCAGAAAAGAGGACCTGAATATATTCGCCCCCCTGCAGGACAGTAGGATGTTTCCGTTTATATTCCTGCAGAAGCAGCGGATCCGGTTTTCCTATTTCAATTACAACCTCTCCAGTTTCACCGATAGCATCAATGCTGTTAAAAAAAAGATTAAGAAAAACCTGTTGCATCTGATTTGGGTCGGCCATGATGGAGCATGTTTTGTCAGGAAACTTCTCAACGAGACGAATATTTTTTTTCATCAGTTTGTTCACAACCAAAGGCTTTATCTCTGCCAAAATCGTATCGATTGAGGTTGATCTTCTTCTGGGCGTAAGCGGACGCGCGTAAGTGAAAAATTCAGTCAGGAGTTGGTTGAGCCGGTCTACCTGATTCGTGATTCTACTGGAACATTCCATTAATTCTTCTACATTGTCTGGATGTTCCTGTATGGATTGGGCCATGATTTTAATGCCCGCCAGAGGATTGCGGACTTCATGGGCAACTGCGGAAGCGAGCTCAGCAACGGTCGACAGTCGGTTCATTTTCTCCATTTCTTTTCGAACATATGTGAGCTCAGTCATATCACTGAATGAAATAACGTAACCAACCTGTCTAGACGACATATCCTCCCGTGGCACAATGGAAAAGCTGATAATTTTTTCCACAGCTTTATCTTTTGTTGTCAAGGTAATATCCTGCTGCAGAAGATTAACTGCAGAAGGCATGTATCCGGCAGAAGAGATGATCTGTTCCGCCGCTTCAAAACCGAAAATCTGATCGATAGATTTCTTGTCGAGGGTCTTACTGAAGGGCTCTAGAATCTGCCTTGCCATGGAGTTACTTTTGAGGACGACAAAATTGAGATCGGTTACGATCAAACCATGGTTGAGCCCCCGGATAACTGATTCTGAAAATTTCTTTTCATCCTCCAACTCCATAACAGTAAGCTTTAAGCTGTTTACACTCCTCATCAGCTGTTCATTAACCTTTCGGCTATCAATAATTCCTGCAACAATATTGGAGATGGCAACAAGCAGGTCTTCCTCATTCCTGCTTTGGATATGACCTTCTGCAACATACAGACAGATGACACCGAGGAGACGAGTTTCTTTTATGATGGGGAGGCAATAATGACCATGGGGTTTTGTATCATTATAGATAATCTCATGATCATTGCTGATGCAATCGACAAACTGAATATTTCGAGTCGAAGCAGCACGGCCGCAATGACAGAGACCAAACTCAACATTTTCACAGACGTTTTTTTGTTCCTTTGAGAAGCCATGTTCGGCAACCAGGAGTAGTGAGTCCGTATTCGGACTTTTCAGTAATATCCCTCCAATTGGCAAGAGCTGCAGAGTTTTAATGGTGAGAATGTAGTCGAGGATATATTCCAGTTGTGTCTTCAGGTCATGGGGTTCAATTGCTGTCTTCAGTATATTATTGACTGCATTTTGGGCACTTTGAACAGCCACTTCTGGTTCAACTTTCGACGTCAGATCAAAAACAACAACAATAAATAGATCAGGGGCAACAGTTGAAGCCACTAATTCAACAGGAATTTGATGACCGTCGCAATGACGTGTTGTTTTAATAATCGGTTTTGCGTTGGTTCCTGTTTTTTCATCACACTCAATCATTGCCTTTAACGACAACTGTTGGTCACTCTCAACAGATCCGGACAGAATAAGCTCAAAGAGATTTTTCCCTATGGTATCTTTATCGCTATACCCAAAAATATTCTCAGCATTTTTATTCCAGGTGATAATTTTTTCATTGGAATTGCAGGTAACAATGGCATGGGAAGCATGATCCCGGCAGTGTGGAGATCTTTGTACTTTTAACGCAGAGGGCATAATGTTCACACGAATTAAAACAATCAGCTCAAGGACAAGGCCGTAATAGCATATCAGGTACAATACAGCTGCAGTAACAAAAGTGTAATGGTTGCAGGATGTGCTACAGAGTGGGACACACTCACTCTACATATTTTCATACCCTGTTGTCAATCTTCCTGAATTAACAATGGAATATTTTTTTTATTAAAGCGTTTCCTGCGAGGAAAAAATGATGAATGGAGGGCATCAAGGAAGGGACAATCTTTTAGAATGTGTAAGTCGAATGGACGTTTGAGAAATAGAATCAGAAGAGGTCAACAAGGCCTGAATTCAAGAGAACAACAGCAGGACTTGCCAATCAGGATGACTCATATAGATGGATATAAATTTGCCAGCCTGATTGGTCAAATCTAGAAGCTGCTAACCTGTTAGCTTGCCGCGCCCCTGATCCTTATTTCATTTTGTTTTCAATTGGAATGGGATCAAGATACATAAAGCTTAGAAAGCCCAGCTGTGCCAAAGCTATTCCATACCTTTTCTCAATATGGATTGTGGTGATGTTAAAGGTGATCTCTCCGATCTGTTCCAGGTTTCTGATAGTCAATTCATGCTGTAAGGACTTCGTCAGTTGCTTTTTGGCATCCTCTTCAGCTTTTTCTGACGATATTTTCAGCCCTGGATAAATAAATTCGTATTCTGCTGCAAATCCACCAATCTTTTTTCCTGTTGCCAGGTCTCTGGCCCATATTCGACCAACTCCTGCGGCCACGGTATCACCCTTTACTCCTCCGGCTTTGGCCATTATGGATTCGAGTACTGCTCCATGATGAAAATATTTTTTTGCCTGAACAAGGGAAATCTCATATGATTCCAGTGGCAGAACCGAGGTGTAATAAATAACATTAAAGTTTTCAATACCTGCTTCCTGCAAGGCCAGATCATAGGAAAAGGTTTCATAAGGATCAGGGGGAAGACCTTCATCCGACTGGCCGGTACCTGTCGTTGCAATATAGGCAGTGGGTACTCTGACACCAAAGGAAGTTTCAGCAAGAACAACATTTACACTTAGGAAAACGGTTAAACAAACAGACACAGCAAGTGCTCTCAACATGATCATACTTTTCTCCTTTTTGGGTTGAAAAACAAACAAAAGGGATACTCACCTTCTTCCCCGAAATACATTTTGTGTATACAAAACTGTGACCTATTTTGGTGCTCCTGTCCGGACAATTGACAGATTGATTTAAGCCCCACCACCCTCCCCTGCTTTTTCCAATCGTTCTTTCTGTTCCACTGCAGCCTTCATCACCCTGAAGAGCTCACGGTAATGGAGTTTATTGTGGGTCTTCACGTACTGATAAATGACCATGCGGATTTCTTCTTCTTCGGCACCTGGATACTCGTCAATAATTTGTGGAATAACATCACTGTGCCAACTTGGCTCAAAGGGGATTTGCTGAGTAAAACAATTCTTTTGAGCCTCCATGGCTTCATTGATCAAGGTGTCTCGAATTCTTTCTGCTGCATGAAACTGTTTTTTTGTATGCAGGCTCGAGCCTTTTCTTTTTGCCACGAAGAGATAGATATCATCAAGAGGGCCCTGGCGTAGAACTTTGGCAAGGTATTTGATCTGCCTTTTTTTTGAACCACCCTTCAGTCCACGGGTGGCAAGGATCTCTTCGTGAATCACGGCACCACCTGGAAATTTTTTTAAGTCCTTATCAGAGAGATCCGCCACCTCTCTGGCAAGCTCTTCCACCTGTTTGTAAATACGTTTCTGCTCAGATCTGCTTATTAATTCGGCCATATTATCTCGATTTATAAAAGTTTTTTTACTATTCAGGTAAAAGTCAGACGATTAAAGCCGCCCTCTTCATACCATGGTCTGCCGGCCTCGATACCCTGCAGTTCAAAAAGAATCACTTCCAGAATGAGGTATACCTTGGTGTTTTTGCGGATGCAGGCTGTAAGAGTATCTCCGTGGTGGCCCATGGCAGCATGGAGATGTATCCGGGGTTCTTCACCTTCCATATGCACCGAACCACTGCCAAGCACTTCACGAGCCTCTTCCACATCGCGCCAGACAGGATCAGGCGGCATGACCGGGTGTTTTGGTCCGGTGACAACGCCTGCCTTCCGCACACCACCAAGTATCTGAAACCAACTACTTTTAATCTTTTCTTTCAGGACAACCTCTTTTAATCCCTCAAGAAGGTCATCTCCATGGTCAAATCGTATGGTCAGTACCCGACCGATGGTTCCTGTTCTATAGTCCATAATTTTTCCTAAAAATAGTTCAATGCGGGAGACAGATTCAATTTTTCTTACAAAGATAAGGGACTGAATTTTTTTTCGTGGCTTTTTGCGAAATTCATTCTGTCTCCTGGCGGCGTAAACCTTGGAGCTCTTGCAATAAGAGTGGCAGCGCCGTCTGTCGTGTGGCCGTATCCATGTTACGGATGGCCATAGTCAAAGCCTGCCTGGTTCCCACAAAAACTGCAAGCTTTTTAGCCCTGGTAAGTCCGGTATATATCAGATTTCTGAAAAGCATCTTATAATGCTGAGAAACAAGGGGAATGATAACACAATCAAATTCACTGCCCTGTGATTTATGGATAGTGATGGCATAGGCCAACTCCAGTTCACTGATTTGATCACGCTGATACTCTACTTCCCTCTTATCGGAAAAAAAACGAACGACACAGGTGAGATCTATGGAATTTATCTTTGTGATCTCACCAATATCCCCATTATACACACCGAGGTCATAGTTGTTTTTTCGATGAATCACCCGATCACCGACACGAAAAACCCTCTCGCCAAGGGCAATTTGTCCTTTGGAGTTATTCGCCGGATTAACACATGTCTGCAGGGCGTTATTGAGTTTAACTGTACCGAGGCTGGCCCTGTTCATAGGTGAAAGGACCTGGATTTCGCAGGATTTCCCAAAATATTTGGGAATCCACTCACTATACAGTCGCAAAATTACCTGTTCGGCCGTGAGCCCATAGTAGAGAGAGGACCAGGGGTGGACCTGCTTAAGGACTGCCCGCAATTCTTCTGCCTTATTTTCGGCTGTCTGCAGCAAGCCAAAATTGATATGATCGTATTTACCGGGCTGACTCTTTACAGAGGAAACCTTTTCTGTTTGAGAAACATCTTCCTGTGCAAATAACCTTTCTTCTCCGAACTCTTCTTCCCTTTCCGTAAGCTGAAGCTGCTCCTTGGCCCTGGAAATAACTCGCAACTGTTCCTGGGTAGCTTCATTAGAATCAAGGAAAAGGCAGTCTCGCTGTTTGTTCCAGAGTTCAGGTAACTTGAAAGGTGAAGGGATTTTCGGTATTTTGCCGTTATTAATATCATGGGCATAGGATATAATGTGTGACTCCTGGGCTTGGCGAAAAACCGCTTTCAAAGTAAATACAGGAACCACACCAGAGGCCAGAAGATCACCAAGAACATTTCCGGCCCCCACTGAAGGAAGCTGATCTGCATCTCCCACCAGTACCAGTTGCGCATCCTGCGGTATGGCTGAGAGTAAGGCGGCACTAAGACTGATGTCAAGCATGGAACATTCATCAACCACCAAAACATCGACAGGCAATGGATTTTCTTTATTTCGTTTGAAAGAGCCGCCTTGGAACTCCAGGAGTCGATGTATGGTTTTCGCCTCAAGGCCTATCACCTCTTCCATGCGTTGGGCTGCCCGGCCTGTGGGTGCTGCGAGCAGGACATCTTTATCCATAGCCAGGAAGAGTTTGACCAGGGTATTGGTGGTGGTCGTCTTTCCGCAGCCTGGTCCCCCGGTAAGGATTGAACAGCCGCAGGAAACAATCCCTCTCACTGCTCCCTCTTGTTCGGGACTAAGAGTTATGTGCTGTTTTTGGCCATAATCATCTATCCACTTGTCAACACGCTGGCTATCTACAGAGATGTCTCGGCAGAGAGCGTGCAGGGATTCAGCCGTTTCTTTTTCATCAAAATAAAGAGATTTTGAATAATAACAAGGGAGTTGGGAATGATCTTCCTGGATGAGGAGACGCCGTTTGAGAAGGCGTTCCTGTTCCATTAGCTGAAGGTAGGTTTCAAGCAGGCCGGTCAATTCTAGGTCTAGCAGTTGTCTGACCCCATCCTGTATCTGAGTCATGGTGAGATAACAATGTCCTTGCTCTCTGGATGCAGCAAGAATATGTCTGATAGCTGCAAATATTCGCATAGGAGCATTTTTTTCAACCCCCAGTGACAGGGCAACCTTATCTGCTGAAAAAAAGCCAATTCCATAAAAGTCATTGGCCAGTCGATACGGATTTTCCGTCACCAGAACAATAGCGCGCTGACCATATTTCTTAAATATGCGTACAGCAAAAAGAGTCGAGATCCCATGTCCCTGAAGGAACAGCATGACATCACGAATCACCTTATGTTCCTCCCAGGCCTCTTTAATCCCTTTAAGTTTTTTTGCTGCAATACCTGGAACCTGAAGTAAATCGTTAATCCTTCCTTCAAAGACCGGCAAAGTCTGATCACCAAAGTAAGAGACAATTCTTTTAGCAGTTTTGGGTCCAACTCCTTTGATCAATCCAGAGCCGAGGTACTTTTCCAAGGCAGCGGCTGATGCAGGTTTCCGCTCTTCGGCACGATCTGCCGAAAACTGCCTGCCAAATTTTGGGTGATTGGCCCAGGAACCATAAAATTTCATGGTAGCACCGGCAAAAACCTTAGTTTGATGAACAATAACGGTTACCGGTTCAAATTCATTAAAACATTTTACCCGAAGTACACTCCAGCCGTTTGCCTCATTGTGAAAGGTGACACGGTCAACAATTCCCTGAATGGTTTCAGTGACTACCCCATTACGCACGATTTATCCTCTCCTGGTCGTTGTGTAAAGCATCTAAGATGGTGTATAATACAAAAAATGACGAGTATACTTCATAAGTAACCAACTGCAGAATAAAGAAAGTATACATATTTTTTTATAATGTTGATAGGTTAACCTGGGCTTTACTCATTGAAAGAAGGGCTTTTTAAGTTTTTGCTTGACTAGAAATGATTATTATGTCAGACTTATCCGTTCTTATATAGAAGACGTTGCACGGGTCCATACTGTGAAAAATTCACAGACCCCACTTCTTTAAAGGGGAACATATTGAACCCGCCGGAAGTAATATTCTGGGAACTGGAATGAGGGAGAATCACAATGACATTTCTGGAAGGATTGCTTTGGCTGACGCTGAATGTATACCATGAAGCGCGATCAGAACCTGAAATTGGCCAGGTGGCAGTAGCCCACGTCACCCTGAATCGTGCCGCCCAGAAACACCTCAGTATCAAAACTGTTGTAAACCAGCCCTATCAATTCAGCTGGATTCAGCAGAAAGACTCTTTTATCCCCGAAGATCCGAGGGCATTTTTCCAGTGTATGAAGTCAGTGTATATCGCTTTGAACACACCTGATTTCACTGCAGGTTCCACCTTTTATCATCTGGATAATATCGATCCATACTGGACTTCCGACGTTACCTTTGTTGATCAATACGGAAGCCATAAGTTTTACAAATAAAACTACAGGAAAAGAGAGCGTAGAACAAAAGCTGTAGAAAAAAAACGCATTCGCAAAAAAGGGTGATGGAGAGTTCCTCCATCACCCTTTTTTTATGGCTCTAGATCAGGCTGTTGCTGCTTTTTTCAGGGCCTGACAAATTTTATCCAACTGCTCTTCACTCATCTTGATAGATACCGGATAGACCAAAGTCCTGGACATGAGATCCGCAGACTTTGGTAACGCCTCAGGATCATAAACAACCCTTCGTTTCCCCCCTGGCTCAGCAAAAGGCCAACCACCGGCAGCAGTCGTGGAGCCTTGAAGCAGATGTTCCCATTTAGGGTAAAAATGCCAAGTGTTTTCACTGAAATTAATAGCTCCTACTCCTTCACCTGCCAGAACTTCATTCACCTTCCGACACTGTTCACTGGACTCCAGAATAAATGCGAAAAAGGTCGCCGTATCGCCTGCCTCATCCACCAATGTCCGGAATTTCACACCAGGAATGGCCGATGCTGCATCACGTAGGCGTTTCTTGTTTGCTTTTTGGGCAACGATCATTGAATCGAGCTTTGCCAGCTGTGCTATTCCCATTGCTCCCTGAAGTTCCATCATCCTATAGTTAAATCCGATAAAACTGCGCCCTTCTCCACCACGTCCACCAGGATTGACAGCATGGTCGTGCCCATGATCATGATACTCGGACATGGTACGCCACATCTTTTCATCATTGGTTATTATCATCCCGCCTTCCCCTGTGGTCATGGTTTTAACCGAATCAAAAGAAAAGGTTCCGCACTGACCAAAGGTACCAAGGTGCTGACCGTTTATCCGTCCTCCGGCTGCCTGGGCGGTATCTTCAAGAACAGGGATATTATGTTTCCCAGCTATTTCGATAATCTCTGAGATGCGTGCCTGAGCACCAAGCATATGTACAGGGATGATACACCGGGTTTTATCCGTGATTTTTTCGGCAAGATCAACAGGATCCATATTCAAGGTCTCATCGACCTCGGTAAAAACAGGGATAGCACCGATATCAAGAATAGCTTCCCAGGTGGCAACAAAGGTAAATCCCTGGGTGATTACTTCATCACCAGGACCTACACCCAACGCAGCAAGGGCAACTTTCAGGGCAGCAGTACCTGAGGTGACTGCCTGACCAAAACCGGCCCCGCAATAATCAGCAAATTTCTTTTCAAATTCTAAAACTTTATAAACACCCTGGCGCTGATCACCAAATTCATAACGAAAGAGGATTCCTGTGTCCAGAACATCCATAATTTCCTTCTTTTCTTCATCTCCAAAAACTTCAAAGCCTGGCATGGGCTACTCCTAATTGTACAATTTTTTATGGTCACCTTGCAAAAATTCAAATTTATCAAGGTACCCTTATGGTTATCAATAACATTCAACCGAGGACTGTCTGCAATACGCTCGGAACTCAATATTTGATACGTATCAAATATTGCATTGCAAAGTTACCTGGTGAGCATTTTTTTTATCTTATTTTTCTCGTCGAGCAAAGCTATGTCTGGATGAAATCCCTCAAGCTCACTCTCTGGGTAAAATCCAAAGGTCACAATAATAATAAGGTCTCCAACCATCCCTTTTCTGGCAGCGGCACCATTAAGGCCAATGACGCCTGATCCAGCCTCACCTTCGATGGCATAGGTGTCAAAACGTTCACCGTTATTAATATTATAGACCTTTACTCGTTCAAAGGGGACTATCCCCACAGCATCGAGTAAATCTTTATCGATTGTCAAACTCCCCTCATAATCGAGGTTTGCCTTGGTAATGGTGGCCCTGTGAAGCTTGGCCCTGAGCATTTGACGTAGCATATCTGTTACCTGTTAAATTTAATGGTGTTGTATTTATTATGCCCTTTCGGGTAAAAAACTATTCGTAGCTTCGTGATTGCGAGAGTAACACGCCTCCCAAATCAACTTTTTTCTAGTTTTTTAGATAGTTACCTAGTTATAGGTTTGATTTAATACACTATTATGTAATTAATAATGAATTATCGATTAGGCGAATACGCTGATTAATTTTGACGGCCAAAACCAGCATACTTTCAGGGCTTATCCGATCACAAGGCTGCAGGGATGTGCGATCAACGATCTCAACATAATCTATTGAACACTGGGGGTGGCTGACAATGACCCTCGCGGCCTCCTCTTTTACCTGTTCCGGAGAATGGCTTGCATCCTGTTTTAGCAAGTTCTTGGCAGACACTATTGCCTTTGACAGAGAATGGGCCGCATCCATTTCATCTTCTTTTAAATAACTATTACGTGAACTCATAGCCAACCCGCTTTGTTCACGTACGATAGGATGACCGATAATCTCTATGGGGAAATCCAGGTCTCTGACCATCTGCCGTATCACAGCAAGCTGCTGAAAATCTTTTTCTCCAAAGACAGCCACATGGGGAAGAGTCTGATTAAAAAGCTTGGCCACCACTGTTGTAACACCGTCAAAATGACCTGGCCTGCTGGCCCCGCACAAACCTGTGGTCAGCCCACTCACCCGTACACTGGTTTTAAAGTCCTCAGGATACATGCCGTCAACATCAGGAGCGTAGAGTACATCAACCCCCTCTGCTTCGGCAAGGCTGCGATCCCGCTCAAGATCATGAGGGTAGTTATCCAAATCCTCAGTGGGAGCAAACTGAATGGGATTGACAAAAAGAGTAACAATAACCTTATCTGCAATTGCACGGGCCTTACGCATCAGCGAAAGATGTCCCTCATGGAACCAGCCCATGGTAGGTACAAGTCCTACTGTCAGCCCCTCCCCCTTCCAGGTCAGGGCCAAGGCCTGCATTTCTTGAGGAGTGGTGAGCAACTTCATTACTGCACACGAAGTCGAGTAATTTTTTCCATGATTATTTTCCTGTTCGCATCATTTTGCGTCTCTCCGAGAAAGGTCCCCAGGTACTCTTCATAAACCGCCAGAGCTTTATCATTTTGGCCCTGTGCTTCAAAGACTCGTGCCATCCCTCTGTATCCCTGGTCTTTGAACCCCTCTATATCTTTAAGAGTGGAGTAGGCAGAAGCAGCAGCATCATAATTTTTCCCTGCCTCATTGGCCTGGGCAATGCCATAGCTGACCAGGTTATACATAGGATTCGAACTGCTAATTTTATCGAGTACCTGTGAATATTGTTTGATGGCTTCCGTATACAGACTATCTCTCATGGCCTGATGGCCAAGCTCTGTGGTTGCCCAGAGGGAAGAGGGAGTACCTGAATAATCATCAGCCACTTGCTGTAGACCCTTAACTCTAGCATCACCTTTTTCTTCAAGAGCCAACGCCAGACCACTCGCTGCATTTTCAAAACGTTTGGTGCGATAGCTTTTATAGAGAGAACCGGCAATAACCACTAGAATAACAATAGCCGCTATTACCTGGATCATTCTTTGATTCTCTCTTATAAAGCGGATTACTCCAGGTGGAAGATTCAGCTGATCCAACAATCCGCTGGTTTCGCTGTAGGCCTGCTCTGCAACCACTCTTTGATCAAACGCATTCTGTTCGTTCATCCTTTTCTCCCTAACCCTTTTTTCTTTACCTATGATTTAGACATTATGGTAATATCTTTCTCATTCATTAAACATCAAGTAGCTCTAAAAGTACTGCACACAGTAGCTTAACACTACAATTTACTCTATCCAGACAACCATGTCTATTCTCAAACCTTAGAACGCTATAAAAACTAAAAAATTCAGAGAAGAAAAAAGACAAGCCCCCTGACCAACAAGGCATAATCCGCAGCGTCGAAAGCTTCATATGCGAGACATATTCATGCACGATTCATGTGCAAAAACCATATCATTCCGGGATGCTGAAACACTTCAAAACAGTATGAACTTTCTAAGACGAAACAAATAAAAATGTTCTTACCACTAATCTTCAACTCATCTCGGTGTCATTCCCGCGCGGGAATGACACCGAGGCAAGGAAATAATTGTGAGATATCAATGTGCAACTGGATTACTACTTGTTTGGCTGAGTTTTAATGGTAATCACAAATAAAAAAGAGTTACAACGTCATCAAACTAAAACTTCGCCGTTTTTCCTTCAACGGCATACTATTTTATACAATCCATCATGACTACAACTGATCATACAAATGTTTATTCAGTCAGTTCGCTAACCAGAGAGTTAAAGAATCTTGTCGAGAATAAATTTCGCTTCATTCGCGTACAGGGCGAGATATCCAACCTCAAACGCCCTTATTCCGGGCACAGTTATTTTACTCTAAAGGATGATGGCGCACAGCTGAGAGCGGTATTGTTCAAAGGACAGCTACGCTACCTGGAAAAAGATATTGCGGATGGTCAGCAAGTTGTCTGCCATGGACGTATATCTGTCTACGAACCACGTGGTGATTACCAGATAATCATAGACACCATAGATTTTCACGGGAGTGGCCTGTTACAGCTGCGTTTTGAAAAATTAAAAAAATTGCTCGCTGCAGAAGGATTATTTGCAAGAGAGAAAAAAAAGGTACTCCCTTCTTTTCCAAAAGAAATAATCCTTGTCACATCGCCCAGCGGCGCCGCAGTACACGATTTTCTCAAGGTGTGGAGAAAGAGAGCTTTCCCGGCCAGTATCAAAGTGTTTCCGGTTCGCGTGCAGGGAACAGGTGCGGCAGAGGAAATTGCCACAGCCCTAGCTACAATTAACCTGAAAATGAAAACGGCAGACGCCATAGTCCTCTGCCGTGGCGGTGGCTCACTGGAAGACTTATGGGCCTTCAATGAAGAAATACTTGCCAGGGCAATAGCAGCTTCACGGCTACCTGTGGTCTCAGCAGTAGGTCATGAGGTGGATTTTACCATAAGCGATTTCTGTGCAGATTTAAGAGCAGCAACTCCCACGGCAGCTGCTGAACAAATTTTCCCCGACACTACGGAACTTATGAGAAAAATAACTTCCCTGCAGGAGAAGATGGCATACACGGTATGGGATCGCCTTGATAACTATCAGCAGCGAATCTACCAGAACAGTCGTCTCCTGGGAGACATGAGATTCCTCTTTACCAATACCACTCTCCGCCTGGATCATGCCTATGAGAGCCTCTTGGCTGCCATGCGGAAGGGTCTGGAAAAACGTCAGACTCAATGTGAGGATCTGTCCTCTCGCCTACACAGTCATTCCCCAGCCGCCAAAGTTCTTATCCAGGAACAGCGGCTTCACTTTGCCACAGAAAAACTCCTTTATCTGTTCCGACAAAACTTAGACAACAAAAAGATGGCGCTTAGCAGACAGGCTGCACTGCTCGACGCAGTCAGTCCCCTTGCCACACTGGCCAGAGGCTATGCCATTGCCGGAAAGCTAGATCCTAAAACGGGAAAAACAACGTTGCTCAGAAACAGCAGGCAGGTTGTGCAAGATGACAGGATTGAGATCCGTCTGCACCAGGGAAGATTAGAATGCGGAGTTATTGAGGTGAAAGAGTAAAGGCCATCTTGAAAAATTAATTCAATGACAACAATTCATCCACTTCGTATTCAATGGAGTGGATTACCGGGGTTATTTGCGCGGATGAGCTGGCCACTGCCTTGCGCAGCTGACTCCCCCATTGCTTCAGCATATCTGTGGATATCTTACGAATATCATTTTTCTTACACCATTCGCTCCCGATCTTGTCACCAAGAACCTGCATGGTCAGCTGGGCCTTGACCTTCTCTTCCTCAGGAACTTTAGCGACCACATCTTCGCTTATATCCTGCCAGCCATCAAAGAATAAGCCACCTTTCTGAAATTTATCATACCACTTTTTCTCTTCGCGGTTTAACTTTCCCGTGCTCATGGTTGAATACATAGACAAGCGTTTTTCAATGGAAGCAAGATTTGCAGCATGCTGGCAATCATTGAGATTGGCAGCCAGAGCCATATCCCTATGAGCACCTGCAAGGAGGAAAGTTATGGCTAGAAACGAAGCCAAAGCTGTATGTCTTTTTTTCAGAAGCATAGAAAACCTATCCATTAGTAAAATGTGTTATAGTTAAAACATATCTCTCTTGTACAGCAAAGTCAAGCCCCTGCTCACTTAGACAAGACGCAAAAGAGCATTAATAATGGCAACCGACACAGTGGTTCCCCCTTTTCGGCCAAGAGATGTAATAGAAGGAAAATCCTGTTCGTAAAGGATATCTTTTGATTCTTCTGCATTAACAAAGCCAACCGGCACTCCAATGACCAGATCAGGGTTCGCCCGTCCTTCTTCAATAAGCTTTATTGCTGCCAACAGGGCTGTGGGTGCGTTGCCGATGGCAACTATTCCCACATTTTCCGCGATTCCCTCCTCAAGGGCAGTCTCTGATCTGGTTTTCCCCTGAGTCCTTGCAAGGACTGCAATCTCTGGATCAGCCACCCTGCAGATGATTTTCCCGCCATAAGGCTCGAGTAAAGTGCGGCTGATTCCGGCAGTGGCCATGTTGACATCAGTGAGGATACTTTTTCCAGAACGGATAGCAGCCAGACCTGCCTCAATGGCACGGTCATGAAAACGAATACTTGCAGCAAAGGAAAAATCACCGGTGGCATGGATTACCCGTCGGATGACAGCAAACTCACTCGGATCAAGGGTGTCTGGATTTATTCCTGTGCGCTCTTCAAACTCCTCTTCAATAATTCGAAAGCTTTCCGTTTCTATGTCCTGTGGCTCTATCTTGAGTATTCTTTTCATATTTTTTTCCTGCTTTCAATAAACTGCTTTAATTTTACAAACAGAGGATCATCGTGTCAGCTGATCTCAGAGGCCTTACTCAAAGAGTTAATAAAATTTTCCACATTTGCACGGCTCCTGCCAAAATGAAGATGGATATAGCCACCAAGCACATTCCTGTATTGATACCCTTCATTACGACCATCTTCCAATCCATAGAGGGTTATTACATCTTCAGGGATATCTATAAGCTCTGAATAATGAAATTCATGACCATGCAGCCATTCTCCCTTCTTTCCAAAGAAACAATCCTTTTCCAGTTGCGGTCTGCGATATCCCAATCGGGAAAAACGTGTTTTCATCCGTACCTGAAAGGGAAAAATTCCACACATGGCGTGAGACACCTGATCGATGTCACTGATCTGCTTACAAAGATACATAAATCCACCACATTCCGCATAGATTATACCACCAGAGATCGCAAATTGGTAAACAGATGCCAGCATCTCATGATTGGCGCCAAGAGTTGCTGCGTGAAGTTCCGGGTAACCTCCGCCAAAATAGACACCATGACATCCTCTGGGTAATGCATGATCTGTCAAAGGGCTGAAGAAGACCAACTCTGCACCAGCCTCTTCCAACATGCGAAGATTTTCCTGGTAATAAAAACAGAAGGCCTTGTCTTGGGCTACGGCCAAACGTACTTTTGCTGGAGTCTTAGCAACAACCTTCTTACTCAGAGAACGGGTAGTGGGCGACCTCTTTGTCAGCTGCAGCAACTGATCAAGATCGATATGCCGTTCCACATTTTCAATAAGACCAGTCAGCTGTTCACTGCTCAAGGGATTTTCGTCACCCATATGCAAGCCCAAATGTCGATCAGGAATCTCAAAACGGAGATCACGGGGGAAAAAACCAAGAATACGACTCTTACAGTTAGACTGGACCGCCTGCTCAATAAGTTCACGATGACGGGGTGAGCCGACCCTGTTAAAGATGATTCCACAGATATTGACCCCTGAGGAGTATTCTTCAAACCCTTTGACCACAGCAGCCACACTCTCTCCGGCAGAACGGGAATCTACAACCAGAACAACAGGGAGCTGAAGAACAGTGGCCAGAGAGGCTGAACTGGCCCTCCCGCCATCAAAGAGTCCCATCACTCCTTCCACCACAGCAACGTCCTGTCCTGCCAAATGATCACTAAACACATCGGAGCAAAAGGCTTTCCCACACATCCTGAGATCAAGATTGGAGGAAACATGACCTGTAACCATTTTATGAAGACTGGGATCGATAAAATCAGGCCCACACTTAAAAGGCTGCACTTGCAATTCTCTTGCCTTGAGGGCGGCCATAATGCCAAGTGTTAAGGTGGTCTTCCCGGAACCGCTGGTGGTTCCGCCTATGAGAAAGGCAGATAATGTGTTCATAGCAGAAAATAAAGAAAGGCTCTTCGCAATAAGAGCATCAAGAGAAGAAAGAGAAAAGATCCCAGGAGCATAAGTTTGTTGGATCTCAGAATATCGGTAGCCTCTATTTCACGACCGGGTTCTCCGATACAAGGCTTGCTCACCACTTTCCCAAAATAATTTGAGACACCACCAAGCTGAACGCCCAGGGCTCCGGCCACTGCCGCTTCAGGATGTCCAGCATTTGGGCTTGCATGTGCAAGCCTGTCCTTAACAAAAACCCTGAATGCCCCCTGACAGTCCAGGCCGAGAAAAAGTGCAGCCGGGACAAGAAGCAGTCCACTGATCCGTGCCGGGACAAAATTGACCAGATCATCCAGTCGAGCTGCGCATCTGCCGAAAAAGAGATAACGATCATTTTTATAACCAATCATAGAATCCATGGTATTCACCGCCTTGTAGGCCATGGCTCCCAAGGCTGCCAACACTATTGGATCTGTTCCGGTCACTGGAGCAAGCATTGAAAAAAGAATAGCGTAAAAAAGTGGCGCTGTCACACCATCTACCATGTTTTCGGCCACGGTTTCCACGCAGGCTCGAATAATTCCGGCCCTGCTGAGTGTTTCAGTGTCTCTCCCCACTATTTGTGAGATTGCAATTCTGGCCCGCTCCAGGGAAGTGGTATCCTCTAATGCCAGGTAAACTGATTTGGAATGGACAACCAGATCCCGTGCAGCAACGGAGGTGTAGAGAACGAAAACAGCAAGGACCTGAGCGAGTATGACAGAGAGCAATGAAGCGCTTACAAGAAGGATTGCTGTCACACTAAGGGTCAGACCAATAACCGAAGCGACGGTCAATGCTCCAGCAAGGAGCTGAGATTTCACAAGACGCCCAAAGACTGCTTCACACCAGGTACAGAACAGTCCTATAAGTCGTACCGGATGAGGAAACCAGCGAGGATCACCACAAAAGAGATCGAGGAGCACTGCAGCCCAGAGCTGTAGTTCAAACAAATAGGTCATAGTAAGCGATCAAAGACCAAGCAATTGGTAAACCCTGTCCATATCCATTCCCCTGCGCACTACATCTGCTAAGCGGTCAAAGGCAGGTTCCAGATTATAGGAACAAAGGGGACCTTCATACGGTTCCAATCCTTTTCGCTGCCGCACCCGATCTATGAACCATCGACGAAAGAGATCTGAATCAAAGACGCCGTGAAGATAACTGCCCCAGATGAGCCCGTCCTCAGAAGCAGTGCCGCAGGACGAATTGTCATCATAAGAGAAAAGAGAATCGCTGCTGGTGCGAGTGAGTCCATGATGAATCTCGTAACCGACAACTGCCTGCCCGGAAGGGATATGAATACCCTCCTTTCTTACCAGGGTCTTGTCCGGAGCCAAAAAGGTGTGCATATCGATAAGTGCCAGCCCCTGGATCTTATGATTTGTAGACTCAATCCCATGTGGGTCTTCAATGCTGGATCCAAGCATCTGATAGCCGCCGCATATGCCAACCACCTCACACCCCTGCTCTGCCCTCTTTTGAATTTCGGCAGCTATTCCTGACTCAATGAGAAAGAGAAGATCACCTATCACATTTTTGGAACCGGGCAATAGAATTACATCAGGTGAGCCCAGGTCTGCAGGCTGAGAAACCATCCGCAGATAGACATCCGGTTCTTCGATGAAAGGTTCGATATCGGTGAAGTTTGAAATGTGAGGCAGGCTGACAAGCGCAATTTCGATATGTTCCCGATCAGGTTTCGTACCTTGAAAAAGACCGTCTTTGAAGGATACGGAATCCTCTTCAGGGATACCATGATTGGCAAGGTAGGGAATCACACCCAGAACTTCCTTACCGGTGTGGGCAGCAACATAGTCATGGGCATCCTGAAGCAGTGAGCTCTTTCCTCGGAAACGGTTAACCAGAAATCCTGCCACCAAGCTACGTTCCCACTGGTTGAGCACCTCCATGGTGCCGACAAAGGAGGCATACACCCCGCCTCTGTCAATGTCGCCCACCAGGATCACCGGTGATTCTGCATAACGAGCCATGCGCATGTTGACTATGTCATGCCGCTTGAGATTGACTTCACCAGGTGACCCTGCTCCTTCCAGAACTATGGCCTGATAATCTGCAGCCAATGCATCATAACAGGAACAGGCCTCTTGCATGGCCTGTTCCTTGTAATGCACATATTCCATAACTGTCATGTTTCCAACCGGCCGTCCCTTAACGATGACCTGACTGCCAGTATCGGAGTTGGGTTTAAGAAGTACGGGATTCATGCGTACATCCGGGTCCAGGCGTGCGGCCTGGGCCTGCACCACCTGAGCCCTGCCCATCTCAAGACCGTCAAGAGTAACAAAGGAGTTGAGAGACATATTCTGGGCCTTAAACGGTGCCACCCGCACCCCGTCCTGGAGCAAGATGCGACACAGAGCAGCGGTGAGTACTGATTTCCCGGCATTGGAAGAAGTCCCCTGAAACATGATAGCCGGTGTCTTCTTTGGCCTTGTGTTGTTTCTCTGCTTTTGCTCGGAACCCGGCATAATCTTTGATAACGCATCAAGGAAATGCCTGTTTTCCTGGTGATTGCGCACTGCTATCCGGAAATAACCCGTACCAAGGCCACGATAGTTGGCGCAGTCCCTGATCAGAATATTCTGTTCTTCCAGTTTTTCTTGTACCTCGCTGACCGTAAGTCTTCCTTTCAGATGAAGAAGAAGATAATTGGCCTCGGAGGGAAACAGCTGCAGATCACCAAAAGCGGACAAACCCTTTTGCAAAGAATCCCTGCACTCGACACAGTACTGCCTGGATTCCTGCCAGTACGCTCTGTCCAGAAGGGCTCGCTGCCCAACCTTCTGAGCCAGGCTGTTCACCGTCCAGGGAGGCAGCAGACGCCGCAGATTGTTGGCTATGGCAGCAGGAAAGATACCAAAGCCAAGGCGCAGTCCAGGGATGGCATAAAATTTAGTCAGGGAATGGAGGGTGAGGATATTTGGCGCTGCAGCGGCGACACTCTGTCCGTCCTCTACAAAATCGAGGAAGGCCTCATCGACAAGAAAAAGAACCTGGGGATGCTCTTCTGCCAGCTCCACAATATCCGCCGCTGCCATACATCTGCCGGTCGGGTTATTTGGTGTTCCGAGGATAAGCAGATCCCCTGGGAGAAGAGCAGCACTGATCTGTTTCGGGTCTGGCACGAAATTCTGGGAAGGATCGAGAGAAAGAGTCTGCACCGGAATTCCGGCAAGTTCCATCACCTTGATGTAATCGATATAACAGGGAACAGGAATGATAGCCCTTTTGCAGTCAAGAACACGTGGCAGCTGATAGAGGAGTTCGGTAGAGCCGTTGGCCACCAGTACTGTTTCAGAGGGAACCTCGTAGCTCTCACTTATGATCCCGGCAAGTTGCGAAGCAGAGGGATCAGGATAATGGAGGATGGAGTCCACCTCCCTGCTCAGACAGGGACGAAGCCACTCGGGGGGCCCCAGGGGATTAATGTTGGCACTGAAATCCAGGATAGAGTCCAGTTCAACCCCTTTGCTTCTGGACACGGCGTGGACATTCCCTCCATGTCCGTATGAGATATCTCCTGCTTTCATATTTTCAACATGCTCTAAGAGTGATGACGGCATAAAAGTACTTCATCTGAACGTGTGAATTCCAATAATCTTGTTAAAAAGAAACAGTGAAGACAACGGCAGTGGCAAGTTCCGTAAGCTCACAGACCGCACCCAGGGTGTCTCCGGTGGCCCCGCCGATTTTACGAAAACAACAGAAGGAAAAGAGCGCAACCGTTACCAGAAGAGCTGCCAGCAACAGAAAGGCAATTTTCCAGGAAAAGATGAGTGCAACCAAGGCATAAAAGAACAGAGTGGCCAGGCCAAGTATACGGCTGTCTGCAGAGTAGAAAAGACCGCCAAGACCTTCGGTTGTGCGTGCATAGGGAAGAACAGCCATGGTAAGTAAGATGGCAGTCCTTCCGGCCAGAGGCATGAGAAAGACAGCCATGACCATAGTGGCAACGGGCATAGCAGAGAGTGCACCATATTTCCCAAGGAGCACAAAGATAAGTACAATCACGCCCATGGCTCCACTGCGACTGTCACGCATGATATCAAGGGCCTGTTCGCGAGGCCGGGCACTGAGCAGCCCATCTCCACTGTCCGCCAGACCGTCCAGATGCAAACAGCCGGATATTCCTGCCATAAAAACAATTGCCAGAACAGCAACCAGAGAAGGAGGCAGAACAGTCCCTCCCAGAAAGACAACAGCTGCAGCCATCACTCCGATCAGCAGTCCAACAAGGGGAAACCAGATCAAACTGGCCTGAAAAAAACGACCATCTTCTTTGCTTTTCCAGGAAATGGGAATGATGGTGAGAAAGCGCAGGGCAGTGAGCAGAGAGGCTAGGGGGAAACGCAGCCCGAGCCACAAAGCATTCTCATGCCCGGCAGAGTCACCTCCCATCTTATTTGTCGGATCCGGCAACGGCTGCCTCTTCAAAGGTAGCGACTTCGGTGAGTACGGCAACAGCAGCTTCCACCAGGTTCATGGCCAGCGCTGCACCTGTTCCTTCACCCAGACGGAGATTCATGTCAAGCAGTGGCCTGCAGCCGATCTTCTCCTGCATGTAACGATGTCCCGGTTCCATGGAACGATGGGCACAGATAATATAATCCCTGACAAAAGGCTCAATGGCAATGGCAATAAGTGCGCCTGCTGTTGAAATAAAGCCGTCTACTACGACTGGTTTCTTCAATGCAGCAGCTCCGAGAATAAGACCGGCTATGCCGCCGATTTCAAAGCCGCCAACCTTGGCCAGGATATCGATGCCGTTTTTTGGATCCGGTTTGTTACATGCGAGAATCTTCTTGATCACTTCCTGTTTGTGCTCCAGCTGTTCATCGTCAAGACCGGTACCTCGACCCGTGAGCTCTTCAACGGATTTCCCGGTAATGACCGCGGCGATTGCGGTGGAAGGCGTGGTGTTTCCTATGCCCATATCGCCGGTACCAAAGACATCCACCCTACCTGCTAATTCATTGGCAATATCGATCCCTGATTCAATGGAACGAATGGCCATGGCATTACTCATGGCAGGTCCCCGGGCAATATTATCAGTGCCCAGCCCTACTTTTTTATTTATGATTTTACCCTCCCTGGCAAGATCATTCAAATCTGCGGCCACTCCCATGTCCACCACCACCACATCTGCACCGGCCTGTCTGGCCAAGGCATTGATCCCTGCTCCGCCATTGACAAAGTTATAAACCATCTGCGGAGTTACTTCCTGGGGAAATTTGGACACCCCTTCTGCAACCACCCCGTGATCACCTGCCATGGTGATTATGGCCTTTTTTGCCACCGGCGGGGCCATGGAATGGGTCATTCCGGCAAGGTCGATGGCCAGATCCATCAGATCACCCAAGGCCCAGTGCGGCATCGCCAGTTGATCCAGTCGTTCTTTGGCACGATCTCGGAAATCGCTATCCTGGGGAAAAATATCTTTCAGTGTTCGATCAAGTAAGCTCATTATATATTCCTTTCTTATCTGCATACCCTTAAAGGGTTGCTATAAAGAGTATGCAGATTGTGTTTATTTATTTTCAGATTCTTTTAAAAAAAGTGGGAGACCGCAGCTGACAAGGATTACTTCATCGGCAGCCGCTGCCACCATTCTATTACAACGCCCTACCAAATCACGATACAATCTGGCCGACACATTATCAGGAACAATCCCCATCCCCACCTCGTTGGAAACACAAATCAAGGTTCCCCGGTATTTGGCAGCTGCGTCAATCAATGCTTCACACCTTGCCTGAACCTCACCTTCGCCAAAGGACATACCCGACTGTTCAGCTAGATACAGAAGATTGTTAACCCAAAGGGTTAGACAATCAATGAGACATACCGAATCAGATTCCAGTGAACTGACAATTCCGGCCAGCTCAAGTTCCTCTTCTATGGTTTGCCACATGCCATTCTCACGATCAGCCTTATGCCTGGATATCCGATCATCCATCTCCGGATCTATGACCGGGCAGGTGGCCAGAAAGAAATAGGGTCCGGGCAGGGCCTGGGCTCGCGTCAGGGCATAATCACTCTTCCCACTCCTGGCTCCCCCTGTCACAAGAATCAACCTTCCCACGCGCTTTCCCCCAAATTAAGACCGGTGAGAACGCCGCCCTCACTAAAAAGATCCAGAGTGGCAAATCTGCCCTTGTTTATCTGGAAAAGGAGAAAGTCACTTGGAGCAAGATTCAGAAAATAACAGAGAAGGGTTCGGATAACACCACCATGTGCAATCAAGAGTGTCGTTTTTTCCTGAGAAAGCAATATTCTTTCACCAACACTGTGTATCCGATCAACAAAGCTGCCAATACGCTCTCCTTGCGGAAAACAAAATTCAGGTGACCAGTTAGCCCACAGCTCAACCAGTTCGGGGTCGGCTTCTTTTATTTCCCTAAAACTTAAGCCCTCCCATCGACCAAAATCGATTTCACGCAACTCGTTATCATAGCGGACAGAAGATTCCGGAAACAGAATTTCAGCACACTGCCTGCAGCGCTCCATGGGACTGGAGAGGATCAGATCGACTTCCTGATGCCGGAAAATATTCTGCAGAGAGGAAATCTGGGAAACCCCTTCGGACGAAAGCGGAACGTCAGTGGCACCAACATATTTTTCAGAAAACCCAGTCTTGCCATGTCTCAGCAGAATAAGCCGCCGGTTCATTCGTTTTTACCATCCTTTTCAGCCCTTCCCAGTTCATACTTATCCTTATAGCCCCTGGGAGTAATCATGAAGCCATTCCAGGAAAAAGTAGTTGAGTTGCCAATGATAACAGTAGACTGCATGTTAATTTCGGCCTCAAGCATATGATCCAGACTGGTGAGACAGATCGATTCGTTCTCCCGACTGGCAGCGGTAACAATACCAACCGGTGTTTTACCGTCTCTATGGCGAAGCATGATCTCTCTGGCTTTAACGATATGTTCGGTACGTTTTTTAGACTTTGGATTATAGAGAGCAATAACAAAATCGGCAGATGCAGCAGCATCAAGTCGTTTTTCTATCATCTCCCAGGGGGTAAGCAGGTCGGAAAGACTGATTGCGGCAAAATCATGCATAAGCGGGGCACCAAGCCGTGCTGCACAGCCATTGACTGCAGCAATCCCGGGAATCACCTCGATTCTGACCCGACTGTCAGTCTTGGCAGCGATCTCAAATACAAGCCCTGCCATGGCATAAATCCCTGGATCTCCGCCTGAGACAAGAGCTACATTTTTGCCGGCAGCAGCGAGTTCAAAAGATGCGTTGCAGCGATCCACCTCCTGCATCATCGCAGAGGAAAGGACCTCTTTCCCTTTCAGCAGTTCCGGGATAAGATCCAGATAAGTCTTATACCCAATAATGACATCCGCTTTTTCCAGGGCATTCACTGCCTGAGGCGTCATATTTTCTCTACTTCCGGTCCCGGTGCCGACTACACTGATCAAGCCGAGAGCCGGATCCGCTTTATGGCCACGGCTGCTGTTACATCCTTCCATTTTCTTTTCCTTAGTATCAGTTGGCCTGGGCCGAGATCTGTTTTTGCACCAAGAACGGCAGCCGGTTCAGCCACCCCTTTAGCACCAGTGGCTGCAACAACCGCTGCAGAAGTAGAAACTCCCTGCACTTCATTTAACTGCTCCTTGCTGTAAAACCGTAGGGGGAGTCCCTCATCGGAAGCAAAATCGAGCAAGCCCTGTTCATCATTTTTTAAATCAATGGAGGCAAAACCACAAATCGCATTACGAGCCAATCCTTCATCATGAAAAAATTCATCGAGAGCTGCCTGAAAGTCCCCTTTTCCTGTTCCTCTGTTACATCCCAGTCCTACCATAAGGGCACAGGGTCGCAAAAGAAGCGCTCGACTGTCAGGAAAATCTCTATCGGAAACTACGATATCAGCGCTCTCCGGGGTAAAAACAAGCTGAAAATCATCTGGCAGAGATTGATTTTCATATTCTGAAAAGATTTGCAGCTGTCCCTCGTTGACAAGTTTTGCAGACATTGCAGTCAAGAGTTTCCTGTTTTCTACAAGCAGGCCGTTTTTTTCTACCCAAAGATCAAGTGCGGTGTGACCGGTTACATCAGAGGCAGTGGTAATAACTGCTTGTCCTCCAAGCTTGTCGGCAATGTCGGTTGCCAGTTGATTGCCTCCTCCAAGATGTCCGGAAAGAAGACTGACAACAAAAGATCCTTTCTCATCAAGAACCAATACACAAGGATCATGTTTTTTGTCCCGGCAAAGTTGAACCAGCCCACGGACCACAATTCCTGCTGCCATAACACATACTAGAGCATCCACCTCCTGCCAGAGTTCAGCCATTTTGGTAAAGACCGGAATATCTCTGTTATCCAGAAAACAATCAGGTTGCAGACGGCAGATCTTATCCGCCAGTTCTTTACCTCCTCTGGTCAGTGTGATAACAGCTATTTTCATGACAGATTAGATGAAAAGTAATCAGGTGAATCTCTCAGATACGGGATGGAGAAATTAGCATATAGAGTCAACGAATGCAAGGATGAGGTGAGGATGAAAATAACAAGATGTTCCTTTTACTCCTCATCTTTTCTCAAGAATGCACACCCGGTTTCCTGATCGAAAAATATTTTACTGTTTCTTGCTCTATCAATATGATAGTATTAATTTTTTCTATATCTCTCAAGTTGTCAGAAGATACAGCGCTACACACAATATTCAAATACGAACTGTTCCAATTGACTCACCTGTAAAGGAGTGTTTGCATGGTTAGCAAGGTCCTCATCGTGGATGATGAACCCATTAATGTTAAACTGATTGAAGAAATTCTTGAATATGAAGAAGCTTTCACCTGTAAAACTGCTGTCAACGGTGACGAAGCCCTGTCCATTCTGAACGATTACCACCCTGACATCATTCTACTCGATATCATGATGCCTGGAATGAGCGGCTATGATGTGTGCCGCAGAATAAAAAAAGACAAAAGACATAAATTCGCCAAGGTATTGATGATCAGTGGCAAGGCAATGGTTGAAGAGCGGCTTGAGGGGTATGAGGCAGGAGCCGACGACTATATCACCAAACCATTTATAGACGACGAACTGCTTGCCAAACTAAAAGTCTTTTCCAAATTGAAGAAAACTGAAGAGATCGATGAGCTAAAGACCTCCATCCTTCAACTTTTTTCACATGAGACCAAAACCCCTTTAAACGGTATACTCCTTGGCAGCGAACTTATTTTAGACCACTCCTCATTGCCTGAGAAAATTTTAGATTACGCAATGTTGATCAAGATTTCCGGTGAAAGAATCCATAATCTGGTTCGAAAGATCCTCCTTCTCAGCAGCCTGAAAAATAATCAAGAATTAGTATTCAAGAGCCAATCTGTTCAAAAATACCTGCAGGAACTGACAGAACAGCTGAATCAGACCAGCAAATGCTCCATACACCTTAACTGCCCAACGGATTTCAACATGACCGTAGACTGGAATCTTTTTCATGAAGCTTTTTATGCTGTTGTGGACAATGCGCTAAAATTTTCTCCGGAAAAAGAAACGGTCGAAATAGAAGCCACCTGTCACAACTCGGGCCCGTTTTTTCGCGTCACTGATCATGGAAAGGGATTAGACCCATCCAGCAAAGAGAAGATATTTGATGAATTCTGCTCACAGCATATCGAAAACCACTCCAACGGAACAGCTCTCAGTCTGGCCATCGCCAGAGAAATAATGACACTTCATCAAGGTAGATTAAATGTGGAAAGTGATATTGATCAGGGAGC
This sequence comes from Desulfocapsa sp., assembly GCA_030145625.1. Lineage (GTDB taxonomy): Bacteria > Desulfobacterota > Desulfobulbia > Desulfobulbales > Desulfocapsaceae > Desulfocapsa. Next base: position 36,578 of record JAQYVF010000003.1, read on the forward strand.
CAGTTTTCTTTTCACACTTCCCCCAAATACAATAACTCCCTGAAAATCATTCTATGTTTTTTCTCCATGAACTAGATCGTTACCAAAACACCCTGGCAAAAGAATTTGATGCTGGGGAACTTGCGGCAATGACCATCCACGCACTTCGCGACCTGAGAAACCGATCCATTGCCGGAGCCATCATCGTTCCTCTCTCCTATCTCCTAGGAGGTTTTGTCACTGACTATGCCTCAGACCATTGGATTCTCTTCTCAACACTTGGCATCCTGCTCTTAATCGCCCTTACCTTTCGTATATTAACCATCAACGCCTTCTCCAATAAAGAATTAAGAGAAAAGCGGTATTGGCAACCAATCTATTTTTGGGCCAACCTTTTTATGGGGCTCATTTTTGGCTGTTTTGTCGGAAGCGCTGTCCTTTTTTATCATGATTCGCTGCCTCTCACGCTAATCATCATACTCCTGGCTGGAATCGGTGGTGGTTCAATGGCCAGTTACTGTATCTGGAGGCTGCTCTCATACACCTATCTCCTGGTTATTCTTCTTCCTGCTATTGCTGCAGGATTTTTTATAGGAGACAGTGTGACTATTCCCATTGCCATCGCATTTTCTTTTTTCCTGATCTTTAATCTTTTTCAGGCAAAACATTGGAATGCTAATTACTGGCAATCAGTTATCAATATATTCCTGGTAGAAAAAAACTCACTTGAACTGAAGAAAGTGAACACACAACTGGCTGACGAAATTACAGGTCATAAAACCACTGCTCGAAATATTGCTACCAGCCATCAAAAACTTCAGGATATTTACAATTCCGCCCATGACGCTATTTTAATATTCAATCTTGAAGGACAGCTCATCGATGTCAACAAGACCATGCTCGAACTGTTTGAAGCAGACCGACAGGAGACCCTGAAATTCAACATCACCAAAAGTTCCCACTCCACAGCGAATCCACAGGTTGACCTGATAACAATCTGGCAGAAAACTCTGCAGGGAAAAAATCAGGAATTTGAATGGCTGGCAAAAAAAAATAAAACCAAACAACTGTTTTATGTCCAGGTTAATATGCGAAGAACCCAGTGGGGAGAAGACACGGTAGTGATCGCCACCGTTCGTGATATCAATGCCAGAAAACTTTCAGAAGAGCGAGAACAACAGACACGTAAGTCCCTTGTCAAAACAGAAGGATACCTGCTCTCTATTCTGGAAAATGCCAACCTTCCCATCTTCTGTAAAGATGCTGAGTTCAACTACATCCTCGTCAACAAGGCATTTGAACAACTCACAGGACTCTCTGGGCAGAAATTGACATCCAAGTCTGATTTTGTCATCTTCCCCAAGTCTTTGGCCGAAGAGTTCAGAGCAGAAGACGAAATGGTTACGGAAAAAGGCATTCCTATGGAATTTCAGACAAAACTTCCTTTTTCTGATGGTGAACATGTATTCACTACTGCCAAATTCCCACTCCGTGACAAAGAACATAACGTATATGGTATTGGTGGAATTTGTACAGACATCACCCAGCAGATACATGAGATGAACGCTGCTCAGTCCGCCAATCTTGCAAAATCTGAATTTCTGGCCAATATTTCCCACGAGCTACGCACTCCTATGCACGGAATACTTGGCTATGCCCGATTGGGACAAAAACGGTCAGATATGGTATCGAAGGCGAAACTCAATGAATATTTTTCCGTCATCACTGAATCCGGATCAAGGCTCATGGAGATGCTTAACAACCTTCTTGACTTCTCCAGGCTGGAAGTGGGAAAAATGCGATACACGATGAGCAAAAACGACCTGCTTCCACGCATACATCAAGTAATTTATGAGCTAACTCCACTGGCTGCTGAAAAACAGCTCAGCTTCCAGGTAAAAAGTGACGGTGACATGATTCTTGCATTTTGCGACCAGGAAAAAATCGCCCAGGTCATCCGGAATCTCATATCCAATGCCATAAAATTCAGTTTTGCAGAGACTCTCATTACCATCAGTTGCAAAGGAACCTGCGATAAAAACGGTTCTCCCCTGCAGCAAATCAGTATCAGCAATATTGGGGTTGAGATTCCTGCAGATGAACAAACATCCATTTTTGAAAAGTTCATCCAATCATCAGCCACCAAAAACGGTGCAGGAGGAACAGGACTTGGCCTGGCTATCTGCAAACAGATTCTAACTGATCACAACAGCAGGATATGGGCTGAAAACAGTCAAGAAGGGACAACTATCATTCATTTCCTGCTGCCTGTAGGCGAAGAACGACTTTTTTCTCAAAGCAAGATAATAGAAGTCTCATCCGAAACCTCTTAGGGAGTGGATTTCATCGATTCTATTTCTTTATAGAGAAGAAGAGAAAACTCCTGAGCTTGCCTCAGTTCTTCTTTGTTTAGCCTGGATTCTAAAAAGTTCTTTGCCATTTCTCCGTCAGCATGGCCATTGGCTGCAGCCAGACTGAACCAGGCATAGGCCTTCACTGGGTCCATAGCAGGAACACCATTTCCAGTGTACCAGAGTATACCAACATTATATTGAGCTAGTGGATACCCTTTTTCTGCGGCCTGCTTAAACCAGTGGTGGGCCTTTTCGTAATCCCTTTCCACTTCATTTCCGGTGAAATAGAGATATGCCAGTTCATTCTGGGCCTCAAGATCCCCCCCTTCAGCAGCAAGTTCATACCACTGCAGGGCCTTGGTATAATTTCGAGGAACGCCTTGACCGGTGAGAAAAAACTCGGCAAGAATTTTTTGTGATTCTTTGGAACTTCGACCATTCTCAGCCGCATCGTGGAGCCATTTAAAGGCCTCGGCCCTGTTTACCGGAGTTCCCTGCCCCTTCATATACATACCACCGACTATAAACATGGCATCGGCATCGCCCTGCTCTGCAGCTTTAAGATACAATCGAAAAGCCTGGTTGAGATTTTTTTTAACACCAAGCCCGTAATAGTACCTCAGGGCCTTTGATTTCAAAATTTCATCAGACCCAGCTGTCAATCCGGACACTGGGAGAAAAAAGAGAAGAGCAAACACGAATATCATCAGATATTTTACCATGGGATAACGACAAGAAATCAGTTTTCTTCGTTTCCCCTCTGCAAAAAATCTCATTTTTATAGTCTCTCCTGTTGTTGACACTATGCCTTCACTCCAATAAGAATGGAGACAAGACGTTTCCATGAATTACACAATATCTTTTTTTCACCTCCCTTTCAAGCAAAGCCTCCAGGATAATAAATTGGCTTTTACCATACCCAACCTGTTTGACTTCAAAAACCAATAATGCTATACAAGAGTGCATAATCAAAAATTTATCAGCTAAGTTACTCTCTCTCACAAAACAGATATTTTCATTATGAATACAATCACTCCACAGTCACGCATACATAGAACTATTTTCTATACCGCCGCACTTTTTCTTCTCCTCCCAAGCCTGGCACTGGGCGCTCAGACAGTCAGTGTTAAAAAGGATGGAGTCAATGTCCGTACCGGCCCGGGAACAAACTTTCCTGTCCATATGCAGCTCTTCAAGGGCTATCCACTGAAAGTTACGGAAACAAAAGGCGACTGGCTCAAAGTGTCTGATTTTGAAAACGACAACGGCTGGATCTATTCTCCTCTTGTCACTCCCGGAACAACAGTGATCGTCAATGCCCAAAAAACAATTAATATGCGATCAAAACCAACTACCGATGCCTCAATCATCGCTACGGTTGACCGTGGAGTCGTACTCACCAAACTCTCAACCCAGGGAGAATGGATAAAAGTCAAGTACGGTAAGGGAACAATCGGCTGGATTCACATCTCCCTGCTCTGGCCCTAAACCCGGCATATTTTTTTTTTACCAGCCCCGCCTTTTTTTGAGTTTATCTAAGATCACCCACCTTGGGGTGATCTTAGACACTGGCACCCTTCTTCTGCAATACTGAGGGCACTATGCAATAAAGTGCACATGTAATGTGAATGCAGCACCATTCTCTGCCCCCATTAGCAATTTTTCTCAAACCTGAACTGTTCTGGAAATCACCCTGCCGAGATCAATGGGCAGGCGTACCACCTTTCCTGCTTTATTCTGAAAAAGAAAATAACCATATTCCAGACCGTGCAAAAAGAGATCCCTGGTTATGGCAACATCCTTTCGACAGTAGTGGCAAATTTTTTCTATTTCTCCTTCCCGATACCATTTCAACGCCTGAAGTCCATCAGCCGATTTTTTTGTCCCTAGAGTATGGTGTGCAAGCCGATCCAGACTCAAGCGATACCCGAGCCTCTCCTGCACGACTTCAAGGAGATCAAGAATCGGCATTTGAGAGAGATCCTGGGAGGTGTAGGCCCCCAGCACCTTATTATCAAAACGGCGATTGTTAAAGCCAACAACCAGCTCCAGTCGATTCAAATGATCAAGTAAACGGTTTGTCTCATTCTCCAGATAGGTCACAAAGTCATCCAGTCCGGAATCGTAGACAACAGCAACGGAAATCCCCATCTTATGCGCGTTATGCCAGCCCCCTACCTCCTGGGCCGAATATTTTGTTTCCAGATCAAACACTCCGAAGTGGCGGGGTAAGAGAGAAAGGCCATTGGAGGTAACTTGTAACATCTCTGGATTTCGTCCATGCCCCCCCCCACCCGTCCTCACTTCTTCAGTATCTTTTGACAAGATTTCTTTGAATCCCCCACCGGTAAAACGTTTATTCGCAGGAGAACGCAGGTGTTTTGTAAGGACAAGACAGGCATCCTTGTCAATCGGCCTGTTTCCTGAACCGCATTTCGGAGAATGGACACAGGAAGGGCAGCCTGTCTCGCAACTGCAGGCCGCTACAGTTTTTTCCGTCTGTTCGAGAAGTTCATCTATGCGTAAAAAGGCCTCAGAGCATAGCCCTATGCCACCTGGATACCCATCGTAAATAAACACTACCGCTCCTGATGTCTGGTGATGGACAGGACAGGAGATTCCTCCAATATCATTTCTGTCACAGAGAATAAGGAGAGGGAACATGCCAATCATTGCATGTTCCAAAGCATGTATGGCTCCCATAAAATGATACTGCTTCCCTTCCATCTCCTCCTGAGTAGCCCCTGGAATTTCCAGCCAGATCCCTACGGTCTCAAAACTCTGCTCAGGAAGTTCAAGGGGAAGTGTTGCAATGAGTTTATTGCTTCCATTGTTTTTTTTCTGATACCCGGTGACCTGCTCCCGCACCAGCAGTCGCCCAAGCGAGACCCCATATCCACGAAAGGTTTTTCTCTCAAACACATCTAAAATTTCAGTATGTTTCTCACTCATAGGACGTGTGTAGTAGTTACCCGTAAAAGGTGAAACAATGATTTCCTGGCTCTCAAGGTCGGCCTTCTTCACAAGCCAGGTTGTAGCAGAATGCAAATAGACAGCTCCCGGGTGACATTCTTTCAAGGCTCGCTGACTGTCGATCTCTCCGAATATTTCACCACTTTCTTCTCTGATAATCTGTAGCTGCTTGCCTCCCCCACGCAGATTAACCAGCCGCTGAGGAAATTTTCGAGTAGCAAACCATTCTTCACCGTTGCTCGACTGGAGCAGCGTTCCCTCTTTGGTTAATTCTATGACAGCCAACCTGATTTGGCTCTGCCAGCTCTTTACCTCTTTTTCAGTCAACGTCAATTCAGCAGCAGCACAGTGCAGGTGTTTATTCATGATTTCAGGATTGAATGGATTGAGTACTGCAGACTCCATGTCGCGATTAAAAAAATCTTCAGGATTTCGCATAAAATACTGATCAAGGGCATCTTCCTGAGCAACAAGAATAACTGCCGATTCACGCATTCCCCTGCCAACACGTCCACCACGCTGCCAGGAAGCCATAATGGAGCCTGGATATCCGACCAGCAGGCAGAGATCGAGATCGCCGATATCAATCCCCAACTCCAGGGCCGAGGTAGAGATCACCCCTAACAACTCACCTTCGGAAAGTCTCCGTTCAATATCTCGTCGTTCTTCAGGGAGAAAACCTGACCGATAGGAACTCAGCTTTTCTGCCAACTCACCAAGTCGCGGCCTGCTCCACATGGTGATCAACTCCGTCATCTTTCGGGATTGCGTATAGACGATGGTTCGAAGTCCCCTTTTTAAGGCTGCCTCCAGAAGCTGACTGGCCGTGTGTGCTGCACTGTCCCAAGGGTTCAAAAAGAGCATATGACGCTTTGCCCGAGGTGCTCCACTACTTGTAATGGTTACCACGGGTTTTCCTATGAGCATTTGTCCAAGCTCTTGTGGATTGCCGATGGTTGCAGAAAGAAGAATAAATGTCGGCCTGGCACCATAGTGATCGAGTAGACGCTGCAGCCGGCGCAGCACCCAAGCCATATGTGAGCCAAACACACCACGATAGGTATGAACTTCGTCAATCACTATATAGCGAAGATGTTTAAAAAAATGGACCCAGTTAGCATGATAAGGAAGCAGAGAAAGGTGAAGCATATCCGGATTGGTGATCAGGATATGGGGTGGATGGGTACGGATTTTCTTTCTATGCCAGGCAGAGGTATCACCATCGTAGAGTGCAGCCAAAGGAGCATGGGACAACATTTCTTCCATACCCAGAAGATTTTCAAACCGGCGAAGCACACGAAACTGATCCTGAGCCAGGGCCTTTAAAGGAAAAAGATACAGCCCTCTGGCCTCATTGTCAGCCAGGATGGTCTCAAGCATCGGCAAATTATAGATCATGCTTTTTCCGGATGCTGTCGGAGTTGCCGTGAGAATATCTTTACCTTCCCGTAGCAATTTCAGAGCTCTTGCCTGATGTTCATAGAGATCGGATATTCCGAAATGATGCAGACAGGTGATGAGCTTTGGAGAAAGATCCGGTGATGATGACCACTGGGGATTTTCTTCAGGAAAAGATTTGTGACAAACGACCTGCGGCCCATATTTGCGAGATCCTTTCAGTGCCTGCAAATATTCAGCGACAGTGTCTTGCTGCGTGAAAGATGATGAACTTGGCATTTTTTTGATAGCCCACCTATACTATTATCCTTGATAAAAATGAGGACGACATGAAATTTCAAGTGGCGCCGGAACGTGTGAACAAAGAATTTAATGGGATGGCTTGCCTAAACCGAGTAAAGTGTATACTTTGCCAGCACAGAAAATATACAGAAAATTTAACATATCCCAACAGACAATGATCAGCATAGCAACACTTGGCCCACAGGGTTCTGATGGATACAGGGCAGCACTCCAATATGCACCGAATGCCGACATCCATCTTTATAACCGCATCCCAGACATAATCAATGCCTTTCTCAAAGAAGACGTAGATTGCGCATTGGTACCCATTTACAACACCCGCGAAGGTGAGATCAAAGAGTATTTTCGCCTCATGGAGCTACTCCGCCAGGGCTATTGGATAGACAATCTAGTACTCCCCATTCACCTCTCTTTTGGCTGCTTGAAACAAGGGAAACTACCGGTTACCCCTAAAGTCATCATAGGCCGTGGTTCTGTATTCAAACAGTGTGAAGACTATATCAGTGAATATTACCCCGATTCCACACTCATGACCGTTCCCGATATCGGGACAGCCATGCAGGAGATCAAAAAAGAAAAACGACTTGATTACGGTATAGTTGATTCCGAAGAACTGCTCCTGGAATATGGCTTTGAAATCAAAGATCGAGAAATCGCAGCACACAACAGAACCCGTTTTGCCATCCTTGGGGCAACTCTCAGTAGTGAATCCGGTTACGATGCCACAGCTGTTATTACCAAGCCTTTGAAAGATCGGGTTGGTATGCTGGTGGACATTTTAGGCGAATTTACCAAAAGAGGAATCAATATCCTGGACCTTCGTTCTGAAAATGATATCAAATCACAAAAACTTCAGATCTACCTTGAGGTTGAAGGACACATAGGTAACGACTTGCTTCGGGAAGCCCTGAAGTGCATTGAAAAAGAAGTAATACATGAAGATGACTGTCTGCGTCTTCTTGGATCTTTTCCCCGTGTTGACATGCGTGTCAAGAAGATACGCTCCTTTGGCTTTATCGGTTCAGGAGATATGAGTGTCTGGTTTGCCGAACGGTTGGAAAACGAAGGATACCAAACCATGATGACCGGCAGATCATCAACGCTTCGACCAGAAGCGATGATTCCTCAAGTAGATGTGGTAATGATCTGCGTGCCCATCTCCGTCACCGCGGATACCATCCGTCAATACGGACCATTGCTTCAAGACGGTCAGGCGCTTATTCTCCTGGCCGGTGAATCGGAACAGACCTTAAAAGCTGCAACAAACGTGACAAGTCAGGGAGTTGAACTGATGTTGGTTCATAATCTCTGGGGTCCGCAGGCCCTGAGCATGAAAGACAAGAATACCACTGTGGTGCGCACGCCGCGCAGCGGAAGCTTCTGTTCTGAAGTTGAAGCCTTTCTCTATAAACATGGCGCAGATATCTCCCATGACAGTCCGACTCAGCACGATCTGCTTATGGGTGTGGGCCAAAAACTGCCGACGACCATCTCTGTGGCCTTAGCCAAGACCCTGCAACAGCATGCAATCGATTGTGATGATATCGGCACCCACTCCACCCTCACGTCCCTTTATGGGATCATTGCCATGGCAAGGATCCATAACCAGAACCCTCGCACCTATGCCGAAATCATGGCCACCGGCGGTGACGGTCAGAAAATAGTACGCAGTTTTGCTGAAAACCTTCTCAACGTTATAGAATTAGCCGAATCACAGAAGATCCCTGAGCTTTGTGATCTCATGGAAAATAATCGTTCTTCTCTTACCGAGGACTTCTTGAATGTTCGCATGAAACAGTCCAGGGCAGTGGATGCGGTGCTGAGTAAGTCACTCAAATAATCCCATATCATTATGGAACAGAAAAAAAATCAAGAGCAGAAAGCTAAAAACAAAAAAGGCCTGCCCAACAATACCTTAGTTGCCATTATAATAGCATGCTGGCTGGTTTTTTATGTCGTTATCAGCATCTCCGGAGGAACAGGGTGAGGCCCCTCATTCCTTCCGTCGGAAGGAGCCCAATGTGATCTGCCAGAAAACTTTCAAACAGGCTCACGATCTGTTTCCAAATAAAATTTAATAAGAATTGCTGCCATGGTTCTGATCCTGCAGCTCAACAAAGGAGTGTTACAATGAATATTCAAGACCTCAGTGTTCTGGATGAAGAACATATCTGCCCTTCCTGTAAAAACAAAATGTCCTGCTGTGAAGTACCGCCCGTCCATGTTGGTGATGGGCTCGGCTGGGGCTCCGAAGTTCTTTTCATCTGTCTCAATGATGACTGCCCGACCTTTTCCAAGGGATGGGATAAAGTTGATGTCAATTACGGCCACAAAGCCTCCTTTAGAAACATGCAACTTCCTGGTAGTACTGAACAAAATGTAATGATGGTCGGCAGCAAGATTGCCTTTACAGGGAGCATCGTAGACCCCGAAGAGATGCGTGAACAAAACGAACGCTATACAAATGAGAAAAAGGCCCTGGTAGCCCTTGAAACCTGCCTTCAAGACAAGGATATCACTCCTGTCATGACCCTTGTTCTCGACGAAGCGGCTGACAACATCGGCCGATTAAAAGCGATTGATCTACTTCAAGAGTTCAATGATCTGTCTTGTGTCGACGCCATCAGAAACCATAGCTTCAAAAAGACGGACCTTGAACAAAAATGCAATCTGGTTATTTCACAGATGCTGAAGAACCATTTCAAGAAGGAATGTCCCTATTGTGCCGAGATTATCAAGGCCCAGGCGAACAAATGTATGCATTGTAATGCAGATCTTTAAAAACTTTATTCTTGCCAAATAAGATGGTAACGGGTATACAGACAGCGCAAATTCATCTGCGGTGGGTGTAGCTCAGCTGGTGGTAGCACCTGGTTGTGGCCCAGGAGGTCGTGGGTTCAAGTCCCATCACTCACCCCAAATCAAAAAGAGTTTCAGGCCACAAGGTTTGAAACTCTTTTTTTTTATTACAACCTCTCTCCTATGCGATACATATATATTTTCTCTTCCCTTCTTATTATCGGTATCTTTCTCACCTCCTGCTCTGCAAACAGATTGCTCTTTAGCTGGACAGATGAAACCCTTAACCAATATCGCCTGGAAAAGGTTCTGGTAGTTGGGGTTGCAAAGGATGAGACCAAACGTCGGATTTACGAAGACACCTTTGTCTCAAGTTTGGCTGAAATTGATATCCCGGCAGTTCCCAGTTATGCTGTCTGTAAACAGGCGATTGAACCAAGCGCTGAAAGCCTAAGAGAAGTAGTCGGAAAAACCGGAACAAGTGCAGTTCTCATCACCCATCTTGTCGGGATAAATGAAGAAGACTACTACCACCCTCCTCAACGCATTAACTCCGTTGACACCCATTTTTCCCATGGTCTCTACGGATATTACCCCGCCATTTACCACTCGGTCTACATGCCCGGAAATTATTCCGGCAACACCAAAGTAATTCTTGAAACAAATCTTTATGATGTGCAGACAGAAAAGCTGATCTGGTCAGCCCGTTCTCAATCCATAGATCCGGTGATGACAAGAAAATATTATCAGGAATTGATCAATCTCTTCCTGGATGACCTTGAAAGACAAAAAATTATTTTACCCTGATGAACTTTATTTTTCACCTTCATTGGATGAGCAGATAGTTTAACAACATAATCGAATCAAGAGTGCAGCCGTGACTTTTCACTGTAAGAATTACGATATTGTCAATGACAAATGCAAACGACTGCATGGGGAATGCGTGCCGGGAAGGCGAGGCTGTGTAGTGGAAGGCCGCGTGGCACTCAGTGAGGAATTAGAAGAAAAAATAAAAGCCCTGAACGAAAGTGTTTCTCAAGAACTGCTCGATTTGCTCGATACCTTAAAAAAACCTTAGTAAATAAAAAATGTTTTAGAGCAGGAGGTTTTCTGGCAAACCAGAAAACCTCCTGCTCAATTACAAGTGATCTTAGGCTGCATCCTCTTGTCGTTTCTGTTTTTTGGCAAAATTGGCAGCTTCCATGCCTGCTATACACCCTTCTCCCACAGCTTTGGCCATCTGATACGGATGCCCGGCAATATCCCCTGCCGCATAGACCCCTGCCACATTCGTCTCTGTTTTTTTATTGATTTCTATATGACTCATGGTATCGATGTCCAGCTGTATACCAATCTCCAGAGCCAACTCCATTGCCCCTTTAGCACCAAGCTCAATAAAGACTCCATCCAGACTTAACTCCTTACCATTTTCCAGCAGCAGCGTCTGCACTGCATCATCTCCCTGTATTTCGCTGACCCAGGTACCGCTAACGCTCTCAACTGAGGATTCTTCAAGTTTGTTTAACAGGCCTGAAGAAGCAACAAGTTCACGGCTTATCAGGTAAACTTTTGAGGCATAGCCGGTAAGGGTCAGGGCGCCGTCGATGGCAGCACTTGCATTACCAACGACTGCCACAGTGGCATTTCTATAAAAATTGGCATCACAATCAACACAGTACGAAACCCCTCTGCCGAAAAGTTCTTTTTCTCCAGGGACTTTCAGTTTTTTTCGTGAGGTACCATTGGCAAAGATGATGCTCCTGGTCAAAACAGTAGAGCCTCCCTCAAGATCAAGAGCAAACCCTCCTTCTTCATCCTGGTGGATCTTCAGTACATCATCATCCATCAACGCAGCGCCAAAATCCCTTACCTGGGAGATTCCGGCCTCCAGAAGCTCCTGGCCGGACGTAACGCCGGCAACACAGGCATAATTTTCCACATGCGCACTATAGAGGGCACTTCTTTCAATCCGTCCCAAAAGCAATACATCACATTTTTTACGAACAGCATGGATGGCAGCCTGGATTCCTCCGGGCCCCGCACCAATAATCACAACATCTTTTTTTTCACTCATTCTCTTTCTCCATCCCCGGCAATTTCCCGACAAAAAGGCTACAATTCTAATAAAAGGCGCATTGCTCTTGAATTTTACAAAAATTTATCATAAAGGTTATCCTTGGTTGTATACTCAGTCAAAGAATTTGTTTACGATGTTAAAGAGGTCTGAAAACAATTTTCCAGCCCTTTTCAGCAGAGAACCACTATAATCAGCCCCATTCATTTCGTCAATCTACTACCATGGATATACAACAACACAGAATCGTCATTACCGGTGTTGGCCTTGCTGCGCCAAACGCCGACAATCTCACCGATTTTCGCAAGAAACTTTTAGCAGGTACCAGTGAAATAACTGAGATTGATCTACGCTACTTCGGTAAAGCTCCTGCCGGTATCTGCAGTTTTCCCGAAACTAAATACAGAAAGAAAAAAGAAAACAAACGGGGAACCCGAGCCGGTTGTCTTGGCGTTTACTGTGCCAACGAAGCCCTGGCAGACGGAAATCTACCAATTGACCACTACTCCTCTTCCCGCATAGGGGTCTATGTTGGACTGACAGAACATGGTACTGTAGAAACGGAAAATGAGGTCTACAACATCAGCCAGTACGACTATAACGTTGACTATTGGACCCATCATCACAACCCAAGGACCGTACTCAATAACCCGGCCGGTGAGATCACCATGAATCTTGGCATCACCGGACCTCACTATGCCATTGGTGCGGCCTGTGCTGCCGGCAATGCCTCTCTCATCCAGGGCGTGCAGATGCTGCGCCTGGGGGAAGTGGACATGGCCCTTGCCGGAGGGATATCCGAATCAACCGGTTCATTTGGCATCTTTGCCAGTTTTCAGGCCCAGGGTGCTCTAGGTGCTGCGGAAGACCCCAGACAGGCTTGCAGACCCTTTGACCTTTCCCGTAACGGTATTGTTGTTTCGGAAGGTGCCTGTATTTATGTCCTTGAACGGTTGGATAACGCCCTGGCACGAGGAGCAAAAATTTATGCGGAAATCGTCGGCTATGCCATGAACTCAGATGCCCGTGACTATGTCCTACCCTATGATGTCCGTCAGGCAGAATGTATTGAACTGGCGCTTGAAAGAGCTGGACTTACCCCTGAGGATATCGATATTATCAATACCCATGCCACTGGTACAAAACAGGGTGATATTGAAGAATGTAAGGCCATCCGAAAAATCTTTGCCAATGCACCTGAGACCTATATTAACAATACAAAAAGTATTATCGGTCATGCCATGGGGGCAGCCGGTGTTCTTGAACTTGCAGGAAACCTTCCTGCCTTTGAAGACAATCTTGTGCACCCGACCATCAACGTCAAAAATCTTGATCCTGAGTGCAGCCTGAACAATATGGTTATAGATCGTCCGGTTCAGCTTGATTCGGTGCAAACCATCCTCAACAACTCCTTTGGCATGGTAGGAATCAACTCTGTAGTCATTGTAAAAAAATACCAATAAACAACCATTTGTATATAAACAAGATGTTTTTTAAAATAATTATAATAAAGTCATTCCAGGTATGGTATAAAGAGCAGTTTTCCTGACGCATCTGGACCTATTACTGTTTTATTTTATACTGATATAACATCTTCAATTGAAGATTCAGGCCACCCATGGCCGGAGAATGATATGACACGTGACGAAATAAAAGACCTTATTCTGGAAATCATAGAAGATATTGATGAAGACGCCGATTTTGATGCCCTTCAGGCAGACAAACCCTTACGCGATCAGCTCGATCTCGACTCAATGGATTTTCTGGATATCGTAATGGAATTACGCAAACGCCATAAGCTCCAGATCCCTGAAGAGGATTACCCTCAGCTTGCCACCCTCGACTCCTGCGTGAACTACCTGGAGCCTCTTCTTACCGACGCGTAACAAGTGCATGTGCCCTTTCTGATTATCGGCGGCGGTCTTTCCGGACTAGCCGCCGCTCTTCGTTTTGCCCGTTTTCTACCCGACGTTCTGATCCTTGAGAAACATTCACGTGTGGGCGGTCTCAACTCCTATTACTACCGAAATAACAGGCTGTTTGAGACAGGTCTGCATGCCATCACCAATTACGCCCCTGCCAAGACAAAAAATGCTCCCTTAAATCGCTTGCTACGGCAGCTGAAAATCAAGCGTAACGAACTGGATCTGCATCAACAAATAGAAAGCGAAGTCCGATTCCTTAACCAAGAAGCCCTTCGTTTCTCCAATGACTTTTCCTTGCTTGACGCAGAAATTGCTGCCAAATTCCCCACCTCCTATAATCGTTTCAGACAACTGCTGCAACAGATAGAGGATTACGATCCTTTTCGTCCCGCGCCCTTTATTTCTGCAAAAAAAATTCTACATGAGACCCTTGGTGACAAACTACTGGTCGACATGCTGCTTTGTCCGCTGATGTACTACGGATCTTCTCTGGAAAACGACATGGACTTTGGCCAGTTTGTCATCATGTTCCGGGCAATTTTTCTAGAAGGGATGTTCCGTCCGGGAGGGACAATCAAAGACCTCCTTGACCTGCTCCTGAACCATTATCGAGACTACGGTGGGAAAATCAGGACCAAGGCTGCCGTCTCCCATATTCTCTATTCGGGGAAAAAGGTAATTGGAGTCGAACTTACAAACGGTGAGGAGATTCGTTGTGATTACCTGCTTTCCACCATCGGTTCAGAGGAGACCTTTGCACTTCTGGATAAGCCATCTCCCCTGGAATCTTTGCCAAGACTCGGCTTTGTGGAAACCATATTTGAACTTTCTCCAGAGACTTCCCTGGAACATTCTGAGAACCGCACAATCATCTTCTACAATTCTTCTAAAACATTTTCTTATCAACAACCACAATCGCTTGTTGACTTTGACAGCGGCGTAATCTGCATGCCGCAGAATTTTCAAGATCTCCCCCCTTCTCCCTTCAAAGAGGTGCGAACTACCCATTTGGCAAGTTATGACCAATGGTACAATCTTCACGACAATCAATCTTCTTATAATTCGGCTAAAGATGATACAGCCCTTGCATCACGTGAAGTTGCTGAGAAAATCCTTGGTAATTTTGCCGAAAACATTGTATATCGTGATACTTTCACGCCGTTGACCATTGAACGTTTTACCGCAAAAAAGCAAGGAGCCATTTACGGCAATCCGGTAAAAATCAAAGATGGCGACATAGGATATGACAACCTCTTTCTGGCAGGGACAGACCAAGGATTCCTGGGCATTGTAGGTTCCATGTTAAGTGGTGTCTCCATTGTCAACCAGCATATCCTTTCCCGCCTCTAAACCCAAATACAGACTTTCATTTCCACCAAAAACTTCATTATGCCAGTTCCATTTGCTCAAGCCAGTGATAAATATGATGTTATTGTAATCGGTTCAGGTCTAGGCGGACTAACCTCTGCCAATCGCCTTGCTTATTGCGGCTACAAGGTCCTCCTCCTTGAATTTCACAGTCAACTTGGGGGGCTTGCCACCTGGTTCAAACGAAAGGGGCATATTTTTGATGTCTCTCTGCACGGTTTTCCTTACGGAATGGTAAAGACCTGTAAGAAATACTGGAACAGGGAAATCATGAACTCCATTGTTCAGCTCAAAAATATCATTTTTGATAATCCTCAGTTTCACCTGAAAACCACATTTGACCGTATAGACTTCACAGAGAAACTTCTGTCTCATTTCAAAATTCCGCAATCAACCATCGATGCCTTTTTTACACGAGTGGCCGGGATGAATTTCTATGACGATCAAACCATGACCACCAGGGAACTTTTTGATGAATACTTCCCCGGCCGCAGTGACGTCCATCGCCTGCTCATGGAGCCCATCAGCTACGCCAACGGCTCCACCCTTGATGATCCTGCCATTACCTATGGAATCGTCTTTTCAAATTTCATGAACAAAGGAGTGTTTACCTTTGAAGGCGGAACCGATAAGCTGATCGGAATGATGGCCAATGAGCTTGAAAAAAATGGTGTCACTATCTGTACCAACTGCAAAGTGGATCGTATCGTCGTTGATAAAGGCCAGGTAAGAGGCGTTGAGTGCAGAGGTAAAATGATCTCCGCCCGAAGTGTAGTCTCCAATTCCGGGATCACCAATACCATTTATAATCTGGCAGGAAAAGACGCCTTCTCCGACACCTTCATGGAAAAGGCTGATAAGATACGAGTCAACAACTCATCCTGCCAGGTCTACATGGGCATTAAAAAGGAAGAATCCTTTGTAGATATTGGCGATCTGCTCTTCACCTCCACGGCACCTGAGTTCAACTCTACCGAGCTCTGCGACCTGCATACCCGCTCAAAGACTTTTTCCGTCTATTATCCAAAAACCAGGCCCGGCCATGATCGTTACACCATAGTGGCCTCGATGAACGCCAACTACGATGACTGGAAAAAATTTAATAAAGAACAGTATGCAGCAGAGAAAGACGCTCTCATTGGAAGGACCCTTGTTGACCTTGAGCGCTATCTCCCCGGCGTCAAAGATAAAATAGACTGGGTAGAGGCCGCCACTCCCAGCACCTTTAATCGCTACACCCTTCATACCCAAGGCACCTCTTTCGGGACCAAATTCGAGGGACTCGACGTCTCTCGCTCTATATTCAAAGAGGTGGGTGGACTCTTTCATGTAGGCTCAGTTGGGATTATTATGTCTGGATGGCTAGGGGCCATCAATTACGGTGTCATTGCCTCCAACGATGTAGACGCATTCATGCGCAGCAGGGAATAAGCAAGCATGCAAGATTTCACAGGACAAAAAGTTGTTATCAGTGGGGCCAGCCGAGGCATTGGCAAAGGAATCAGTCTCGCCTTTCTCCGACAAGGTGCCACAGTTATAGGCGTTTATGGCGGAAACCGCGAAGCGGCGGACAAGCTGCAGGAGGAATGCAGTGAGTTTGGTGAGCGACTCCAGCTCCATCAGTGCGATGTGTCCAAGGCCTCTCAGGTTGAGACCTTTTTTCAACAAGTTGAAGAACAATTTGACACCATTGATATCCTGATTAACAATGCAGGTATCCGCCGTGACAAACTCCTGGCCCTGATGGATATGGAAAGCTGGCAACAGGTACTTGACATCAACCTGACCGGAACCTTCACCATGTCGCAAAAAGCGGTTTTGTTGATGCTCAAACAGAAATATGGTCGCATTATCAACATCACCTCTCCTGTTGCCAGCATGGGTTTTGCAGGCCAGACGAATTATGGAGCTTCCAAGGCCGGCCAGATTGGTCTTACGAGGAGTCTTTGCAAGGAAACCGCCAGAAAAAAAATCACGGTCAACTGCATCTCTCCCGGCTTCATCGATACCGATTTACTCGACGACCTTTCTGATGAGCAGATGAAGGCCTATAAAAAATTGGTCCCAATGCGTCGATTCGGTAAGATTGAGGAAGTTGCTGCTGCAGTACTTTTTCTCGCCTCAAAAGACGCCGCCTACATCACCGGTTCTGTACTTGATATCAACGGAGGACTGTGATCAGTGATTGAAGATATAGCAATCACCGACCTTATTCCACACCGCCCCCCCTTTCTCTGGGTCGACACCCTGTTGGAATATGATTCCTTGTCACTGGTAGCAGAAAAACACATCCCGGAAACGCTCGATGTTTTCCAGGGACATTATCCCGAACATCCCATCCTTCCCGGTGTACTGCTTTGCGAGGCCCTCTTCCAAACTGGCGCCATCCTTATCGCCCTCATCCTTAAAGAGAGCAAAGATACGCGATCAGGAGTCCCTGTATTGACCCGCATAGAAGGCGCCAGGTTCAAACGCCCGGTAGCCCCTGGTGACACAATTCGCATGCAAGTCCGCATCAAAGAGAGCCTTGGCGGAGCCTGGTTTTTAAAGGGAACTCTGCGCATAAAAGGGAAGGTGGCTGTCAGCGTTGACTTTTCCTGTACCCTGGCAGAACTGCAATGACACACGTAACGGAACAAGAAGAACTGGAACCTCTTTTTACCTGCATCTTCTGCAATGAACAAAGTGGTCACCTGCAAGGGTGCTGACACAACGCCATTGTTATCTGCACGGCGTGCGGAATGGAAACTGCAGCATCTGCATACAACGATCAACTGCAGAAGCATATCGACAACCTTTGTCTGCTTGCTGAAGATTGACCTTTTATAAAAATCGATATACAAAGTAAGAAGTAACTGCTCAGGTATCCAGCTGAAAAAAAGGATACACGATGCAGATGAATTTATTATAGATTGTTATCCGTCCGGACCAAATGGACATCATAATTTTGTGTAACCTTCTGCCTTGTCATCAGTCTATTCATCTGAGCAGTTACAGTACGTACCAAACAATCAGAATCCATCCAACTTGGAATAATAAAATTATCTTTACGAGGAAATAAAGCCAGTGCAGCTCTCAATTTCCAACATGATCATGCATGCCGGTCCCATGGGACAGATGGTTATGCTCACCCTCCTGATTTTTTCTCTTGCCTCATGGTCCATCGTCTTCATGAAGGTTAGACTGTTTAAAAAAGCCGGCAACGAAAGCGAGGAATTTCTCGACTCTTTCTGGTCTTCCAATACGCTGAGCGATGCTGCTGCTTCTGCTGAACGCTACCCATTAAGCCCTGAAGCCATGATCTTCTCCTCAGGCTTTGCGGAACTGCAAAAAATCAACAAAATCCGTAACCGTAAGGAAGGAAGAGAAGGTTCTGAAACTCTGGAGATGCAGCTGGCTACTATGGATAACCTTAAACGGGCCATACGTCGTGCCGAATCCCAGGAAATCAACGAACTCGGCAGGTCTCTTCCCTTTCTGGCAACCACTGGATCCGCTGCGCCCTTCATCGGACTTTTTGGTACAGTATGGGGAATCATGGCTTCATTTCATGATATCGGTCTTCGTGGTTCAGCATCCCTGGCAGTCGTTGCTCCCGGCATCTCTGAAGCCCTGGTAGCGACAGCAGCAGGCCTCGCAGTGGCTATTCCTGCAGTAATCGCCTATAATTATTTTTCCAATAGACTGAACGAAGTTGAAAATGAAATGGAAAATTTTTCCACTGACTTTCTCAATCTGGTGGAAAGAGATCTGCTGAGCAAGGTTTGAACAGGTACTAAAAACTTAACATTTCAGATGGCACAATAAAATGGCATTCAGTTCAGGAAAAGACCGGAGAGGCCTGGTTTCAGAAATCAATGTCACCCCGATGGTGGATGTGATGCTGGTACTGCTCATCATCTTCATGGTTACAGCACCGATGATGACCCAGGGCCTGGAGGTAGATCTACCGGAAACCACCGCCCGCTCTCTTGTCCAGGAAGATGAACCAATTGTGATTACGCTTGATAAAGAGGGTAAAATCACAGTTGGCAAGCTGGAAGTCGTTAAGGCTCTCTTGCGGCAGGAGCTGGAAAAAGAATACATGAGAAACAAAGAACAGCCGATCTTTCTCAAGGCAGACAAACAGGTAGCTTACGGCCTGGTGGTTTCCATTATGGCTGAAATCAAAGCTGCCGGATTTGACAAACTAGGGATGATCACTCAACAAAAAGAAGAAACCCGTTGATATGGTTTATAAAGAATATCGCATGACAGCTGCCTCCCCTACCGGCTGGAAACTGCCCTTTAATCTGGCAGTTCTCCTTCATTTGCTTCTCCTTTCATCAGCGCTGCTCCTGCCAAAATATCTGCAAAAGAATCCCATAATCCTTGAATCATATACGGTTGATCTGATCTCCATTGCCGAGCCAGTTGCAGCACCGCCTTCCCCACCTGCCGCAGCCGCTCCAGAGCCCCCTCAACCTGCTGTCAAAATCCAAAAACTCAAGGAAGTATCTGCCAAAAAAACAGTTCCCATTGCACCTCCGATTGCAGAAACAGTACAGGCTGAACCGGTGAAGGCCATTTCCATCAAACCCCTTAAACGAAAGATCATAAATAAAAACGCACCTGACCTCCATGTCCAACAGGCCATAAAAAAAAGAGAGTTAGAGCAAAAACAAAAACAACGCGCACTGGAAGCCAGGCAGCAGACACTTCTCGCAGAAGCCAGGCGGCAACGGGCCGTGGCTGATGCTGAGGCAAAGGTTGCTGCCAGCGAGGCAGTCAATGCCCTGAAACAAATGCTCATGGCTGATGATGTGGCTTCCTCTACAAGAACCGGGCAACAATCATCAAGACCATCAAAAAACACCTCAAGCGCCCTTGCAGACCAGTATCATGCCACTATTTTTGCTCACCTCCATAGATACTGGGCCTTGCCGGATATCAAACCCTGGGATCCTGATCTTACAGCTATTGTCGTTGTTGTCATTTCTCAAAATGGACAAATAATCACCCACAGCTTCGAGAAAAAATCAGGAGACAGAGTGTTTGACCAATTTGTAAGCAAAACCATTCAAGATGCAAATCCGCTGCCACCAATCCCTGGTGCACTGAAAAAGCAACAACATACCCTTGGCCTTCGCTTTAAACCTGGCGGAATCCATTAGTTGAACAGCACATCCTTTTTAAAGACCTTTTTTGATTTTCGCTAAAAAGGTTGACTGCACTCAAGAACCTTTTATAATCGGTAAAATACATTTTTTGCGTTCCCATACAGTGAACAATTCTAAGGACCTCTTTTCAACTGCCATGTATGGTAAGGGTTCTTGAACAAGACAATACTGCTTTGGGAATCATTAAATTTTTTAATTATAGCAAGCAAGAAAATTACTTTGAAGGCACCACAATGCAATCCTTGAAAACACGTTTATTTCTTTCCCTTTTCCTCCTTATTGTCCTGCCTCTCCACTCACTGCAGGCACAGGAAATAGTCTACCTTGATATCACTTCACCAGAAGCACGCAAAATAAACATCGCTGTCCCCTGGTTTATAAACAAAGGGCAACCGGAACAGTTGCAACCATTTGGTCGTGAGCTTGCGAAAACACTTTCCAACACTCTCTTATTTCACGGCATCTTCAATCTCATTGATGAAGAGCAATATGGTAAACGCCAAAACGCCAACTGGAAATCGCTTGGGGCCGACTTTGTTGTGCTCGGCAGCTACAGTCTCTCTGGTAAAGGGATACAACTTGAACTTCGTCTCCTTGATGTTGCCGGCGGTGATATGCTCATGGGTAAACGGTATAATGGAACCAGGGAACAGCAACAGGACATGCTGTTTAAGTTTTGTGATGCCGTTATGATGGACCTTACGGGACAGCCTGGTATTGCCAGCTCCAAAATCGCCTTTGTCTCTGATCGCAGTGGTCATAAAGAAATCTATCTCACAGATATCCTCGGGCAAAAGGAAAGACAGGTAACGCGCCATAAAAACCTCACCGTTTCTCCTCGTTTCCTCCCTGGAGGCAGATACCTCACTTATACCTCCTATCACTCCGGCAATCAGAATCTCTACATCACGGACCTGCAGCAGAGCAAGACCACTCGTCCCCTCTCCAGAAGAAAAGGAATGAACCTTGCCCCTGCCTGGTCACCTGATGGGGATAAGATGGTCCTCACCCTGAGCAAAGATGGCAATCCCGATCTCTTTCTCATGGACCGGAAAGGAAGAATATTAAAACAACTGACTCGCCGATCCGGAATAAATGTCTCTCCCGCATGGTCCCCAGACGGCAAAAGATTGGCCTTTGTCTCCGATAGAGGCGGACGTCCTCAGATTTATCTCATGGAACTGGCCAACGGCAAGGTACAGCGTCTCACCTTCAAAGGATCTGAAAATGCTGAGCCCTGCTGGTCTCCCAAAGGCGATTTGATTACATTTTCCAGTCTTGTCGACGGCTCTTACCAAATATTCACCATTCCCCCTAATCCTGAAGCCACACCATTCCAGGTTACCAAGGGCCCTGAACATCATGAATCTCCCTCCTGGTCACCTGATGGGAAACAGATCCTCTACTCACTACGCAAGGGCCAGGAACAGAAGATCTATGCAGTCATGAAAAACGGTAGCTACCAGCGACAACTCTTTAATTCCCCAGGTAATCAAACCTATCCCCGCTGGACCGACATTCAATAATAGTATTACTGAGCAGAGAACCAAACTGAAGACAGATTACAAACAAACCAATTAGAACCCTATGACCTTGCCAAGGTAGTGATCAATAACCATTTCATTTGAAACGTTTTTTTCAATCTTCAGTCTTCAGCCTTTTGCCTGAACACATAAACAGTTATTAATAATTTACGATATTATACATAGAGGCAGTACCATGAAAAAACAATATCTTACTTCAATATTACTCCTTTGCATCATGCCCTTTCTTACCCACTGCGCTTCTCAGGATGATGTGAAAACCCTGAACTATCATGTCCGCTCACTGAACAAAAAAGTTGAGGACATGAAAGACAATACTGTTGACCAGATGCAACAACGACAGGCGAGCTCTTCCGGATTGATTGATCAGCTGCAGGCAGATATCCTCCAACTGAGAAGTCAGCTCGACGAAAACAGTCATATGAATCGTATGCTCCAGGAGCAGAACAAAGAACTGCAGTTGGCTGTAGCTAATTTAAAGGAACAACAGGAGCAGCAGCTGAACAACAGGCTGGCTGAACACGCCGACAGGATCAAGCGGCAGGAAGAATCTCTGGCCGCAATCAGGCAGGCGCGAGTTGACGACGCAGAAAGACGTTCCAAAGCGGCAGCAAAGGCAGCAGAAGCCGCCATGCGCAAAGCAAGAGAAGCAAGTATTGCCCAGGCAGCCGCTCGCAAACCCGGTAGTAGCCATATTAGTGCAACATCACAAAAAATAGTCTACTCTCAGACAGCTGCAAGCCCGGCAGCTTCAACACCGCAAGCTACGAAAAAAGTCGCACAGCCTACTCCAGCAAAACCTACTGTTATTGCAAAAGACACTGTCGACTTTTTTTCCCAGGGACAACAGAAATATAACAAAAAGCAATATAATGAAGCCTATGCTCTTTTTGAAAAGCAGATAAAAAAACAAGGATCAAAATCGTCCACGATCCCTACCCGCTATATGATGGGTGAATGTCTCTTTAAAAAAGGTGAATACGATCAGGCCATCATCCAGTATCAACAGATCATTTCTAATTTCCCAGGCAACCCTCAGGCAGCTAAGGCCCTGTTGCGACAGGGAGAGGCCTTTGAGCAACTCTCTGATAATGATACCGCTAAAATTATCTACAAAAAGGTTACCGCATCTTACGGTTCCACTCCTGAGGCTGAAATTGCCAGGAAGCGAATGAAATCACTTTGATCGGCTCATCATACAATGAATAAATCATTCGCAATCACACATGCTTCATCTTTGATTGCCGGCAGGATTTTTATCATAGCATGCAGTTATACACATTGTGGCCAGTCACAAAAAAATACGTCTAGATGAAATTCTTGTCCGTCGTGGACTGAGCAGCGATCTGCAACAGGCCCGAGGTGTTATCGGTGCTGGTGAAGTCTTTGTCAAAGGTCAGCGGGTTGATAAGGCAGGAAGTCAATTCACAGAGGACATTCAGCCGGAGATCCGGGAAAAATGTCCCTATGTCTCACGAGGTGGATTTAAGCTCAAAGGTGGCCTGGACTCCTTTTCCTTCGACCCTTCCGGGCTAATCTGTATCGATATAGGTGCCTCCAGCGGGGGATTTACCGATTGCCTCCTCCAACATGGGGCCAAAAAAGTCTATGCGGTGGATGTTGCCTATGGGCAACTGGACTGGAAATTACGCCAGGATGAACGCGTGGTGGTCATTGAAAGATTCAATGCCAGGAAAATCTGCAGGGAACAGGTTCCTGAGCCCGTTGATCTGGCAGTTATAGATGCTGCATTTATCTCACTTAGCAAATTAATCCCGCCTCTCATCCCCCTGTTTTCTGAAACAGTCACCATCATCTGTCTGATCAAACCGCAATTTGAGCTCCCCCGGAAACTCATTCCTCAAGGAGGCGTCGTTCGCGATCCCGACCATCATCAGCAAGCCATCGACTCGGTTATTGATTTTGTAGAACAGATCGGCCTTCATGCCAAAGAGGTCGTGCCAAGTCCCATTCTCGGTCCAAAGGGGAACCGTGAATTTCTTCTTTTGATCACGAATTACGAGTAATTCGATTGGATAACTAAACCGCAAAAGTAAAAGCTTGCTCGCTTTTGCGCAGTCTTGATTGACTGCTGGGGAGAGGTTACTTCTTTTGCTCCATGCTTTTTCTGATTTTTTCAAGTTCTTCAACAACTGGATTTCGTTCACCTGCAGAGCCCATGTACTGACGGAGATCAACTCGGTTCACTTCTCCAACCTTCTTTCCAAGGAATTCACATACGGCTGTGACGTTGAATTGCGTAGGAGAAACATTCGGTTGTGTATTTTCTCCGAAAAGTGTCCAGCTCGATCCAAGAGCCAAAATCAGTTCGGCTTCGGGTGGGAAGCTATCAATGGGAATCAAAAATACGCTTTTGATTCGAAGATTCTTTTTAGCAACATCCTTTTTCAATTTTCCACGTGAACTCAACTTGTCAAGAATAGCTCCTATTTCTTGCAAAGAATCACCCACGATTTCCCCATCAACGCAACGCCTCCTCCTCACAGTAGCCAACATTTTATTAGGGAGCACAATGGAATAACTTCCCCTTTATGTAGGGCTGTTGCCTTCCCTCTATTCCGCACCGGCTACTCCGGCGCTTACGATCTGCCCTCTCCGCCTCAACCTATTGTTTTACTGTTCCATTTTTCCGCTAGGCTATCAAAATAAAATTTAAAAAAACGTGTGGACTTAAGGGAAATCGTGTGAGAGAGTCCAGTAATAATAGATTTCTTTATTACTCATAGCAATGCAGGTCAAGACACCGAAAACGGTTAAAAAAGGCATATGCAACTTTCTAACCTAACACGGCTGTTTAGAGGTACGCTTTAGTCGGATGAGCCAATACTTTTTTTGAAAAAAATTTCCCAGGTGTGTACGCATGAAAAACATGAAACTCAGTGTAAAGTTAATAGGTGGTTTTATCATCACTGCAATTATCATCCTCGGAGTTGGCATCACTGCAATGGTGCAACAGGAGAAAATGCACGATCTCCAGATTGAATTAGCTGAACAGGATCTACCATCAGTTGCACACATGCTTGAAATAAAGGGTGAACTAGCCAATATCGCAGGATTGATGCGTACTCTCCTCACTCCCTATGCCACAGCAGAACAGAGAGAACAGGTACACCAGGGGTTACTCGATGGAAGGAAAGTATACGGGGCTGCAAAGGAAGATTTTCTAGTCCTCGACTTTGCTAAAACGATTGAGTCGGAATGGAAAGAATTTTCTGACGACTTAGGTAAATGGGTGAAAGTTAACAACAAAGCGGTAGATATTTCAAAGGGACTCATCGCCTCCGATATGGTTAACCCTACAAAATTGAACAATCATATGAACGCCTTTGAAATCGCTCACCAGTCACTGCTCGCTAAAGTAGGAAAACTTCTTGTCCTTAATCAAGATTTTGCCGGGGGGACTGACGGTACCGCCTGTTCACTTGGAAAATGGCTGGACAACATGGATACTACCAACTCTCAAATTGTCTCAATAACCAAAGAGTTACGACCAGTCCACCTGAACCTTCACAAAGCAGTCGCCAAAATTAAAGAAAACGCCAACCAACAACAAACAATTCAAGCTCAGGATATAGCGAGCAATGAGCTGTTTCCTTTGTCTGAAAAAGTATTTGAATTTGTCCATGAAATGAAGGTGATAAGCGATATAACAAATAACTCGTTTACAGAAATGAATAAACTCCTCCTCTTTGAGGCCGCAGAACATCAGGCCAACGCTTTCAAAACTATGGATGACATTGTGCACAAGGCTGAACAGGGAGCTGAAAACACCGTATTAAGGGGCGAGAGTATTGCAAATCAGAGCTTTGTCATTACAACCATTTGCATAATCATAGGTGTGATTCTTGCTCTAGGTCTCGGTTGTTACCTCACATTCAGTATCACCAGGCCGCTATTTAAAGGTGTTGAGCTTTCTAAGGCGATGGCAGAGGGTGACCTGACGAAAACCATGGACGTGGACCAAAAAGACGAAATCGGTACCCTCGCATTATCCCTAAATCAAATGGCAGGCAATCTCAGAACAATGATATCAGAAATTGGTGATGGGGTTAATAGTGTTGACGACTCCTCCAGCCAACTTGCCGCAATTTCTGACCAGATGTCATCAGGGGCAGAGACCACAGCGGCAAAATCTGGTCAGGTTGCCACATCAGCAGAAGAAATGAGTGCAAACCAGAGCTCTGTCGCAGCAGCGATGGAACAGGCTTCAGTCAATATCAATATGGTTGCAGTTGCTACTGAAGAGATGAACGCCACCATTACAGAAATTGCCCAGAACTCCACACGTGGAAAAGACATAACCAGCCAGGCAGTTGTTCAATCCCAGCAAGCATCCGAAAAAGTCGATGAACTTGGCCGGGCTGCAGACGAAATCAACAAAGTGACCGAGGTTATCACAGAAATCTCTGAACAAACTAATCTCCTGGCGTTAAATGCCACCATTGAAGCAGCAAGAGCCGGTGAGGCGGGTAAAGGTTTTGCTGTCGTAGCAAATGAGATTAAAGATCTTGCCAAACAAACCGCTGACGCCACTCTTGAGATCAAAAACAAAATTCAAGGAATTCAACAGGCAACCGGAGTAACCGTCAAGGAGATTAATGCAATTGCAACGGTAATTACAGATGTTGATCAGATTGTAGCAACAATTGCCACTGCGGTTGAAGAACAGACCGCAACAACCAAAGAGATTGCGGAAAATGTTGGACAGGCCTCTAATG
The DNA here is from genome assembly GCA_030145625.1 of Desulfocapsa sp. GTDB lineage: Bacteria > Desulfobacterota > Desulfobulbia > Desulfobulbales > Desulfocapsaceae > Desulfocapsa. The sequence continues at coordinate 63,193 of JAQYVF010000003.1, forward strand.
GCATCAACGAGGTTAACGAAAACATCGCTCAAACTTCTACTGTTGCAGAAGAAATTGCAGCTGATATCGCTGACGTCAACAATAGTGCCAATGAAATGAGCGGTGCGAGTTCCCAGGTAAAGGAGAACGCCAGAGATCTTTCCTCGGTAGCAGGAAGTCTTCAACAGATGGTTGCAAAATTTAAGATCTAACTCCCTCAGATCAGTATCAATGAATGCCTTCCACCGAGGTGTTCATTGATACAATCTCCGCGTTAAAGGCTAACAGCCTTAGGTCATTTCACTTTTTCTTTAGTAGTTTTTCGATGGTTTCCTGCATCATTTTGCCTTCCTGCCGCAGATCTTCAGCTAACCCATGGTCGTTAAGGGCAACCTGAATGCTCTGCTTGGCAAGCTTCAATCGTCCCTCGTAAAGATAATATTTCGCCAGATAGTATGAGGCTGCGCCATTATCCCCTTTGGCTGCCCTGAGCCTTCCAAGCTCAAAGTAGACCTTTGAATAAAGGGGCATAAAATCTTCCACCTCCAGCAGATACCTCTCAGCCGGATCAATATTTCCAAGTTCCAAATTGATCCTTGCCAACTGAAAGGTAGCCCACATATCGTCACGATTACGCTTATAAGCGGCTCTTATCAATTCCAGGGCCCGCTCTTTATTACCATCCTCCATTTCCACCAGACCAAGATCCACCAGCAGAATTGACCTATCCGGGTAATGGGCAATCACCTTTTGGAGAAGCTTTCGACTGGAATCAAAATTATTTTCCATTCTGTCCAACTGCGACAGCCCGTATTGAAGCATAATTTTCTTCTCTGCCGAAGCGGACTGATCGGCAAGCTTACTGAGGAGAAAATTTCGAAACTTTTTCCCGTCAGATATCTGGGAAAGAATTCGATATTTCATACGAAGAAAGGAGAAGTTATCGGTCTTTTTAAAAGTGGCAAGCTGCTTATCATCCAAGGCCAGCAAGGATTGTACATAATCGAGCCTGGACTCCGGGTGAGGATGGGTGAGCAGATACTGAGGAACATTTCCCATGGAGTATCGGGTGATACGACGCATGGTTTGAAGCATTCCTTCTTCTCCCTCTGGATTTCTCCCCATTTTTTTCATCCAGCCATAGGCAAGAATGTCTGCCTCTTCCTCATGTTCCCTGCTGAAATGAAGAGAAGCAGCCTGGCCGGCAGCCAAAGATCCGGTAAACAAGGCCTGGCTGAGAGCACCTGCTCCAAGGGCCAGGCCTGCCAAGGCAAGGATAGTTGTGGCAATGCTGACTTTACTCCCCCGATCCATTCCCTTGGCGATATGGCGGGAAGTCACATGGCCGATCTCATGGGCAAGGACCGCGACAAGTTCATTTTCTTCCTTCATCTGTTCAATGAGACCGCTATAGAAAAAGACCAGACCGGAAGGGGCGGCAAAGGCATTGAACTGAGTGGAATTGATAATATAGAAGTGATAGTCAAAGTATTGGACACCTGCTACTTCGAGCACCTCTTGTCCAAGATCATTGATATATTGAAAGATATCAGGATCATCAAGTAGAGGAAAGGCAAGACGGATTTGAAAAAGCAACTCTTCACCCATCTCTCTCTCTTCGCCAACTGTCAGAGCTGCACTCTGGGTAACAGTGGTAACAAAGAGTAGAAGTGCTGCAAGAAAGCAGACAAATGTTTTATAGCAATAGCGTAGCATACCATCTCCAGATCTCATTAAATGCAGGGTACCTTGAAAAATTAGAATTTTCGTTCAATATCGAGGCTTGAGAAAAATTTTACCATAGGCGCCCCACAGGAACCACCCTAACTACGGATACAAGTGCCCTTTGGGTGCATCTATTTGATATTCCGAGGATAAAAATTTCCTCATAACGAAGAGTTTGGGCGAAAAGGCAATTTTGCAAGGTGGCCTTAAGATACCTTACCAGAGAGTGAATTACTTATACCAGCAACTTGAGACGTACAACGTTATCCTTTACAGAGACCTGCATAGCCTTTCCATGCCCTCCTCCGTAGTAATTCGTGGAGAGTAGCCGAAATCCTGCCTCGCCTTGGCAATGGAAAAACAGTGAGATTTTGCGAGTTGTTCGGCAAGAAAACGCGTCATCCGCGGTTCCTGTGCAGGCTTCAACATCCGGTGCAGCCCCTCAAGCAACGTTCCAGCCGCATAAGCAAGAGGAAACGAGACACGGCTTTGGATTGGTGGCACATCCATTCTTTGGAACAACTCATCAATCCACTGCCACAAATTCACAGCTTTGCCCTGGCTTATGAAATAGGCCTGCCCGGAGGCCGTCCCACTCGTTTCCAGATTTTGCGCTGCCAGGATATGGGCCTCAGCAACGTTTTCCACATAGCTGATATCCACCAGGTTTGTACAGTCTCCAACCTTTTTCAGTTGCCTTTGTCTCCCCCGCTCAAGAAGACGGGGAATAAGATGGGGATCACCAGGCCCCCACACCAGGTGCGGACGAATGGCACATGTGGAAAGCTCTTTTCCAGCTTCTCCCAACACCATTTTTTCGGCCATGACCTTACTCTTAGCATAGTGGCAGAGGAACTGGTCTGCATAGGGGAGTCGTTCATCTCCATTCACTATATCCTCCCCGTTAAAGACCACGGAAGGAGTGGAGGTATAAACAAGATGTCGGATCTTATTTTTTTTACAAGCGGCAAGGACGTTTTCAGTACCCAGGACATTGATACGATAAAAATCGTCCCATTTCCCCCAAATTCCAGCCAAGGCGGCAACATGAAAAACAGTATCCACTTCCCGACAGCAGTCAAGGAGAAATGAAGGATCACAAATATCACCTTGAAAACATTGGGCTCCCAGGGCCTCGATCTCCGGATATTGATTACGGCCAACTACCAGACACTCTATATCTTGCAGACGAAGGAGCCTGACAATATGGCTGCCGACAAACCCACCTCCCCCTGTCACCAGCACACGCTTCACAGTTTGCCCTCCAGTTCGCCACTAGCCCATACACTCAGTTTCTCACGGAATATCTTTGCATTATGACGAATATCCACCGGAAAGTCTGGATGAATGAGATAATATTGTATCTCACTGGTCAGAGAATTTTCCACACCAAGTCGCCTGGCCTCACTGATAAGTTGGTCGGCAGAAATGTTTGAATCTTTTTCCGGTTCAAGAATGATGACGGGTATACTGTTTTCACTCCCGGCAGCGGCTACTGCCACCAATGCCGAGCGATAGATATGGGAGTGAACGTTATAAACAGCTTCACAGGGGATAGTAAAAAAAGTTTTTCCTTCAGTTATTACCCGGTGAGCACGTCTGCCGCAGAACCAGAGCCGCCCCTCCTGATCAAGATATCCCACATCTCCCATGCGATGCCAGAAACCGGCACCATCCTGAATCTTGGCCAAACAATTTTCCTCAGGATTATTTTCATAACTGCGAGTAACTACATCACCTTGGACAATGATCTCGCCAATCTCTCCCGGCTCAAGAAACTTAGAACGATCAAGTTGCTCCACAGCTTTATCACTGATGGGCAGGATTCCGATTTCAATTCCCGGCAGCGGTCGTCCGACACAGGTACCTTTGCCGACTCTAGTCAGAGGCCAGGTCTGCTCAACTATTTCCCTGCCTTCAATGGAGACAATGGGAAGACTCTCTGTAGCACCATAAGGAGTGTGAATTTGAGCTTCCGGACCAAGAATATCCTGCATCCTGGAAATGAGTTCACCAGAGACCGGGGCTCCTGCCATGAGTACCTTATTGAGTGTTCTCAAGGTTAGGCCACGAGACTCACCGTAGCCTGCTATCACGTTCCAGATTGCAGGAGAGCCAAATGAATAGGTGACATCATATTTTTTAATGGAATCAACAAAACGTTTTGGATCAACCTGGGCAGGACGAGTGGGATCCATGTCGGGAATAACCGCCTTGGCACCGAGTGCTGTGGAGAAGAGGGCAAAGAGGGGAAAGGCAGGTTGGTCGGTTTGTCCGGGACCGATACCATAATAGTCTCGAATCAACCTGAGCTGGGCATGAAACATCCCGTGCTCGTAACGAACACCCTTGGGCGGACCGGTAGAACCGGTGGTAAAGATTATGGCTGCAAGCTCATCAGCCTGCGCGTCATAGGCAGGAAAAGGAGGGAAATCCTGATCTGCCTGCCTGCAGATATCAGGACCGAAAAGGCCAAGTGAAGGACCGCAGCAGAAGCGCTGGTGGACACTTTGAAAGGGTCTGCGAAACAGCAAACGAAAAACATGGGCTTTAGGAATACCGACAAACCCTTTGGGACGTACCCCTTCTATACATCGAAGCAGATTCCTGTATCCCATTCCAGGGTCGATGAGAATAACAGGTGCACCAATTTTGAACAGGGCAAAGGTAAGAGAGATAAAATCGGCAGAAGGTTTGACCATGAGCATCACCCGCTCTCCTGCACGAATTCCTTTTCTGCTCAGAATATGGGCAAATCCGTCCGCCCTCCGATTCAGTTGTTCAAAGGTCAGAGATTTACCGGTGGCAGCTTCTACCAGTCCAATTTCGTCTCCCTGCTCCTGCGCCCTTTCCGCCAGCGTCGCGGCAATATTGACACTCACCCGGAACTCCGTTATCCCTGATTTAAATGGTGAAAGAATTGCTGTGCCAAGGGAGCGATTTCCTCAAACGCATCTTCCAGAATATAGTGACCGCTCCCTGCAAAATAATGGGTTTCAGCTTTTGGAAAACGGATGCACCATTCATCATAAAAATATTTATTAAAACAAAAATCCTTCCCACCCCAGCAGATCAGCATTGGGACATGCACCTCCTGAAGTTTTTCAAGGCCCTCTTCGACACGGACAAGAGCCTGGTATGACGGATGAGTCTGAGAAAGGGGAATATCTTTTACAAAGGCAGCAACCGCCACCCGGTTTTTCCATGAATCATAGGGCGCAAGGTAGGCAGTTGCCACCTCTTTGCTCATCTTTTTGGTCACGGCCATAAAGACTGCAGGCCCGGCAAAACCATTTAGCGCTCGCATCAGAAACTCTCCAAAAATCGGCCAGCGACAGACACTGATGCGAAATGGGATACGATGAGAGCGAAAGGCAGCGGTGTTGAGCACCATCACCTTTTCGATTTTCTCTGGATTTTCTGCGGCCAGCCCCATACCAATGGCACCGCCCCAGTCATGAACAACAAGAGAAAACGACCCGACATTAAGGCGTTGCACAAGAGAGCTCAAGTTGTTTATGTGGTTTTGCAAGCAGTAATCATAGTCGTTTGGTTTATCAGAAAGCCCGCAACCCAGATGGTCGATTGCAATCACCCGGTTCTCCCGGGACAAGAGACTAATCAACCTTCTATAATAAAAGGACCAGGTGGGATTGCCATGCACCATGATAATGACCGGCCCCTGCCCTTCGTCCACATAATGAAGTCTATGAGAGCCAATGGTATGAAAATGTGATTGAAAGGGATATTCAGGATACACAGATATTGCCATGGTTAAAAAATTGATAGGTGATAATCCGGGCAACAGTTTAACAATTGAAAAAAGCGATCTGGTATCAGGATATCCTTCCCCCATCAACCTTATCTCCTTTTACCTCTGTTGCGCTCTGCGTCCCATACATAGGCTGACCAAGGAAAAGTGTCAACTCTTTTCCCCTGAATATTTCCTCTATTCTCTTTGCTCAAGTCTGTAAATCCTGTATGATGCTACAGACAATAGTTATAAACTCTTTTCCTCCTCATTCCGGTATCCTGGTATACTCTTATGCTTCTTGAAATCGACAAATTCAATCTCAGTTTTCATCTCGACACCGGTCAGGCTCAACCTGAAGCAAAACAGGTCCTTTTTGATGTGTCCTTAGCTATAGACAAACAAGAAACGGTTGCCCTTGTCGGTGAGTCCGGTTCTGGAAAATCAGTCACAGCCCTATCAGTTCTGCGTCTTCTCGAAGAGTCCAGTCAGGTTTCTTGTAACGGAAACATCCGTTTTGAGGGAAAAGATGTTTTTTCTCTTCTGCCTCAAGAGATTCGTGCAATTCGAGGCAACCGGGTTGCCATGATCTTCCAGGAACCAATGACTTCCCTTAACCCGGTTTACACCATTGGCAATCAACTCATGGAACCCCTGCTTCTCCACCGGGGACTGAACAAAACAAAGGCCAGGCAGGAGGCAATACGACTTATGGAACGCACAGGTATTGAGGAACCTGTTGCCCGCATGAAGTCTTTTCCGCACCAGCTTTCCGGTGGTCAACGACAGAGGGTGATGATTGCCATGGCCTTGGCGTGCAGACCATCGCTGCTCATCGCCGACGAACCCACTACTGCCCTGGATGTGACCATTCAGGCCCAGATCCTTGAACTCATCAAGGATCTGCAGGAGGAATTTGGCATGGCCCTCTTACTTATCACCCATGACCTTGCCATGGTAAGAGAGATAGCGGATCACGTTCATATCATGAAAGACGGCAGAATAGTTGAGGAGGGAAAAACCAAAGAAATTTTCCTCCATCCTACCGATCCCTATACCATACACCTCATGAACTCGGTGCCTCAGGGACAACACAGCCCAAAAGCTATGAATAATCCACTCATCGACATCCACAACCTGAACTGTCATTTTCATCTGAAGGACGGATGGAAAGGATTCATGCGACGCAAACATAAAACCATCCGAGCCGTTGATCAGGTTAACCTTACCATCCATAAGGGAACGACCTGCGGCCTTGTTGGAGAATCCGGTTCCGGCAAGTCAACTCTGGGTATGGCAATATTAAAACTTGTGAAAAGTTCAGGGAAAATTATTTTCCAAGGAAATGACCTGCAAAATCTCTCCGGCAGAGAGATGCGGCCCTTGCGAAAAAAACTACAGGTGGTTTTCCAGGATCCTTTTTCCTCCCTCTCTCCACGGCTCACCATTGGACAGATCATTGGCGAAGGGATGGACGTCCACTCTATTGGAGGCACGGGTGCAGAAAGAAAAAAGATTATCCAGGAAACTCTGGTCGAGGTTGGATTAACTGTTGATATGGTCCATCGTTACCCCCACGAATTTTCAGGAGGTCAGCGACAGCGCATTGCCATTGCCCGTTCCATTGTACTGCAACCTGATTTTCTTATTCTCGATGAACCCACCTCGGCCCTTGACATGACCATCCAGAAACAGATCATCGACCTGCTTAAGCAACTGCAGGAGCGTTACGGAATGACGTACCTTTTTATCACTCACGACCTTAGAGTGGTGAGGGCCCTTGCCGACCAGGTGGCAGTGATGCAGCACGGACAAATTGTCGAGGCCGGACGAGCAGACCAGCTTTTTGAATCCCCCCGACATAGCTACACTCAAAGACTTTTCACTGCAGCCCTTGGAGATCATTGATTATTTTCAAATCCCTTTCAATTCACCACCCCACCAGCCATCCACTTGGCTAGCGCCACCACGACCAAAATAGCAAGCAGAGTTACCGCCCACCCCTTCCAGTTATTCGGTGTCCAGCCATACCCTATTTTTTTCTTACGGAACCACGGGGATTGATCCATTACATTCTCCTTCTAGCTATTACATGCAACTTTCCTCATTTTGCAACTATTCAGCTAATGCCTAATAACTGGCGAGCAACCACTCTGTAACTGTTTAGCAGTGCTTTATATTCGTTCAGTTAGGACTTCGAAGCATACTAGTGCTATTCGAGAAGACCTAAATGGACGAAGATGAAATGCTGCTGAATAGTTACCTCATTTTAATAGAGGGTATCACATGAAAAGAAGGATAGGAAGAAAGAGTACCACTACCAGGTGACCGCAAATTCCGATTCTCCGGAAACAGTATCTTTGTCCAGGCTCTCCACCCTGGTAACATTTGAAAGAGTTGACCCATGTGATAGCCAGTCAAGCATATGCCTAACTGCCTCAGGATCTCCTTGGAATTCGGTTTCTACCGTACCATTTGCCCGATTTCTCACCCAGCCGCTCAAGAAGAGCCTTTTTGCCTGCTGACAGGTCGTTTCCCGAAAAAAAACTCCCTGAACCCGGCCATGGATGACGGCATGGATACGTTTTATTCGATCGTCCATCTTCACATCTCCTCCTTTTTTCACGAAAAAATCAAATACCACTAACCCCAAAGAGGTTACAGTGAATTGACAAGTATTGGCTGTTTCTATTGCCATTCAGGCTACATAACTCTTTATTTGCAGTACAAAAAAAGAATTTCAACCAAGCTGGAAAACTCCGAAAGCCTGACAACAATACTTAGTCAAATGATAAAGGAATCACTCTTTCCTGTCAATTTTCTTGAAAGTACCTTGCCACCCACCTCCTGTTTTGATACATTTTTCTCATCAGCATATTTTATTTGCATTCGGAATTAACCCGTCCGTTTTTATTCTATTAGATCATGCACTCACATCTTTTCCAGTTTTCTAACTCGATCCTTCTGCTCACCGTCTGGATATTGTTCTTCCCAGGCCTCTCAGCAGCCGGCGAGTCACTTCCTTTTAAGGGAAAGTTCACCCTCCTGGAGGCGGTACGCCATACCATAGCCCACGAAACCAACATCAAAATAGAAGAAAATCAGGTTCAAATTTCTCTCGGTGCCCTGCAAATCGCCACTGGTCAATTTGATCTTACCCTTGGTACTGAACTGAAAAGTGAAGAAGATGACACCCCCTTCTCCGAACTCGATGCCATAGCAATCGGACACGCCCACCAACAGACTCGCACCTACTCCTTGAACCAAAGTCTATCCAAAAGCTTTCGTTACGGTACCAGTATTGACTCCAGCATCGGCATTGAACGCACCGACAACAGATATCCCGCGAACACTGCGGACACCGACAACGGAGTGATCTCTTTTTCCCTGACCCAGCCTCTGCTCAAAGGGCGAGGACTTGATGCCACCGGTGCCAATGAGGCATCCAAACGGGAAGCATATCAGGCCGAACAATACACTCTGCGCCAGACAGTCTCTCAAAAAATTTATGGGACGGTCACTGCCTACTGGAACTATCGAGGTGCACAGGATAAATTAACAGTATTGGAGGCCTCAAAAAAAAATATCGAGAAATCCATACAGGAACTGAAAGCCCTCATCGAAGGTGGTGAAAAACCGGCATCAGATCTCAACAACTATCTGGCAACCCTGGCAATACGGGATATCAATCTGCTCTCTGCCAGACAGAATCTTTCTTCTTTAGCCCAAACCCTTGCAGTATCCATGGGAATCCCATATACTCAAAAAGTAGATATCCCGTCCGCCACTGAAGAATATCCAAACCCGGATACTTCCTCACTCAGTCTGCCGCCTCAATGGCTGACCGACATGGCGCTTGCAAATCGCAGTGACCTGGGAGCTACCGAAAAGAATCTGGCTGCGGCCAAATACCTGCTTAATGCTGCCCAAAACGGCATGCTTCCTCAACTGGATCTGTCTCTGCAGGTAAAATACTCTGATGTGGTCAAGGGAGACTATGATCAGAGCGCAACATCAGCATCAGCCTGGCTGAACTATGACATTCCTGTAGGCAACAACGTGGCGGCCGGACAAATGATTACTGCCAGGTCAGGGTATAACCAGATCCTCTATCAGATCGAGGGCTTAAAACGAACCATCTGTTCTCAGGTAAACAACAGTGTTGATGCCTTGATCACCTACTGTCACATCCGCAAGCAATATGAGGCCGCCCTGGATATTGACAAACAAAGGGTAAAAGACGAGAGAATTCAATATACTCTTGGCACCTCAAACCTGATCAATGTCATTTCAGTAGAAGACAATCTTACCACAGACCAGATCAACCTCATCAGCAGCCGTACCAACGTAGCCAATGCATTGATAGGACTACGCTATGTAACAGGGACAATCCTGGCTCCGGATCAAACTGAGTACCGATTAAACAGGAATTTTCTGACCACAATTCCTGAAAACATCTCCAATTAACAATAATACAAAAAGGCTGTATGGATCAGAAAGAGATCTTCAGAAAAAGTGCCCTTGACCGCATGGCATCACCGGAACAACTCGACTCACTGATGCGTATTACCTCGTCCAGGGGCTGGATCGCACTTCTGGCTATCGGCTTTCTTCTTCTGATGGTAGTGCTCTGGGCTATTTTCGGAGAAATACCCATCAAAATATATGGAAAAGGAATTTTGGTTAACCGGGGAGGTGTTCAGCGCGTCAAGACTGCAGGCGCTGGACAGGTGATTGAGGTCCATATTCGTGAAGGTTTCCGAGTCAATAAAGATGATCTTCTCTTTAAACTCATACAGCCTGACCTGGCTGACCAACTTGCAGAACAAGAGGCCACTCTTGCCGAACTCCGTCAGAAACTCATAACTCTCACCATCTTCTATTCCGGTGACACAGACCTGCAGAAAGATGCCATCGAGAAACAGCGGGCAAATCTCAAAACTCAGGTCGCCAACCTGCGGCAGCAGGCACAGTGGTACCAGGAGAAAAAGGCAGCCCAAACCAAGCTCCTGGAAAATGGCCTGATCATAAAACAAAACCTGATCGACACAGAAAACAGCTACAATGACACCCTTCTCAGCATCAAAAAACTCCAGGCCCAGTTAACAAACACCCAGACCACTGAATTTGAGTTTGATAACAAAAAGAACGTGGAACTGGAAAACGCCAAGGCCCAAGTCAAGATTCAAAAAGCGAAAGTGAAAGAGATACAGGACCAGATTGAGCTCTACGCCATAATCAAAGCGCCTTATGCCGGCCGTATTCTCTCTGTACCGGTACGTAATGGAGATCGCCTCACTGCCGGAACCACCGTAGTCACCATGGAACCCGATACGCCTGAGGACAGAAACCTGCAGGCAGTCATCTACATCGTAGATCAAGGAAAACAGGCAACCAAAGGCATGACAGCCCAGGTTTCCCCGGTGACTGTTAAAAAAGAGAAATTCGGCTCTCTGATAGCCACCGTCTCCGACATTAGCGAATTTCCCATATCCACAGAGGGAATGATCAAGATGCTTGGCAACCAGAACCTTGCTGAAGAGCTCTCCAGTACAGGGGCCCCAATTCAGATTGTCGCCAATCTTATCCCCGACTCTAACCTACCCAGTGGCTATAGGTGGACCTCATCATTGGGACCAGGTGTAAAGGTGACCTCCGGGGTAATCTGTACCGCCTCAATTGTTGTCAGTAAAAAACAACCTATTCAACTCGTTATCCCCTATATTAAATACTTTTTAGGTCTATAAGAGGCGCCGGGGAATTCAGGGAATAGTCCCGCTTCCCCCTTACAACAATTTATTTGTCCAATCCAAGGAGACAAACAATGACAGACAAACTTAACAGCGTTGTTATCGGTGAAATTGTTGCCAGGGCCATGCAGGACAAAACCTTGAAACAATCCCTACTGTCCGATCCGGACAAAGTACTCATTGAAGGCGGGGTCACAAGTACTGGCATCCACTACAAAGTAGTTGAAGATACTGATACCCTAAAAAACATTATCCTCCCCTCCCAGCCACTCACCGATGCCATGAAGCTTGAAGTGCTTCCGGAAGGAGCAAATCCAGCTCAGATCACGCGCTATATCATTACCAAGGCCCAGGCTGACAAAACGTTCAAAAAACAAGTTGTCAGCGATATAAATACGGTACTTCAGGATCTGGGCATCAGCCTGCCTCCTGGTATTTCCCTCAACATTGTCGCCAATACAAATGACCTTAGCTATATTGTCATCCCCTATGCTCCCCCCACAAGCGGAGAACTGAGTGATGAACAGCTTGCTGCTGTGGCCGGTGGAAAAGGCTCTGTTGCCACCCACACCAATGTCGCTGCCAATGCCGAAGCAGCCATCAATGCCGTTGCCGTCACAGAAGGTGCAGCCGTTGCAGACGTTGCAGCAGCAGCCCAGGTAGCAGCTGCTGCTGAGGCCGCAGCCGTTGCCGTTGCCGTAGTTGTGCTTACCTGACCAGCTTTTGGGCACCTTGCAGAAGGTATCATTTAACACCCTATAATCATTAAGTGAAATAGGACATTTGTTCTTTCCACAAACAGCAGTTTAATTGTTTAACATGAGGGGAACTACCAATGACACAAAAACTTGACAGCGTGGTGATCGGTGAAATTGTAGCCAAGGCCATGCAGGATGAAGAGCTGAAAAAATCCCTGCTGGCAAATCCGGACAAAGTACTGGCTGAGGGTGGAGTTGCAGCGTCCGGGATCCAATATAAGGTCGCAGAAGACACAGCCACCCAAAAGAACATCACACTTCCTTTCCAGCCGCTCACTGATGCCATGAAGCTTGAGTCTCTTCCTGAAGGGGCAAGTCCGGCTCTGATCACCCGTTATATTATCACCAAAGCCCAGGCTGACGATGCCTACAAGAAAAAGGTTTTAAGTGACATTGACACCGTACTGCAAGATCTCGGAGTCAGCCTGCCACAAGGTATTTCCCTCAACATCTTAGCTAACAATGCTGACATGCAATATGTCGTTATCCCTTATACCCCGCCCGCATCCGGAGAACTGAGTGATGAGCAACTGGCAGCTGTTGCCGGTGGAAAAGGTTCTACTCACGCTCACACCAATACCGTAACCAATGCCGAGGCTGTCTCCAATGCCGTTGCAGCTACCGAGGGTGCCGCTGTTGCAGACGTGGCTGCCGGAGTCGCCGCTGCTGCCGTGGCCGTTGTTGTACTTACCTGATTTCTGTTCCAAAACATTAGGATAGCAATGCGGACTGAGAGAATTCGCTTCTAATACATCTACGATCTCAGTCTGCATTGTTCCCCGCACAATAACCATTCTTCTGACATTTCATATTTATGAATGCATTAATCAAACTGGTTATTCCACCATTTGTCCCGGTCAACCAGCCATCCCTTGGAGTCAGTTCTCTGGTAGCTGTCTTAAAAAATGCAGGTTTTGCCACAGAGGCCTGCTACCTTAACCTGGACTACCTGGAAACCATTGGTGAAGAACTCTATGATCACCTCAGCAACTCTTTCCGCGGCAGTTTCCTGAGTGGCGAATATATCTTTACGCCTGCTCTTTGGCCTAACCAGGAACTGGGCTGGCAGGAATATGAAGAAGTCTTTACCATCCGCAAACAGGAAAAACTTCGGCGCATGGGTAGACCTGGAAATAAAGAACGTGATTCACGAATTTCCAAAGAGCTTGACTGCCTTTACAACAAAAGCGATGCAGTAGTCACTTCCTGGGCTGAAAGATTGCTGGAAGACAGTCCGCGCATCATCGGTTTTTCTACTACATTTCAACAGACTATTCCTTCTCTGGCCCTTGCCCGTAAGGTCAAAGAACTTTCCGACGGAAGCGTTACCACACTCATCGGAGGCGCCAACTGCCGTGGAGATATGGGACAGGCCCTACTGGACAACTTCCCCTGGATAGATCACGTGATCTCCGGTGAAGGAGAAGCTGTCATTGAAGAGCTGGTTACAGGTATCCTTGATCATAACGAAACGATATCCGTACCGAGACGACTTATTCAGGGACAAGCTATCACAGATATGGACCAGCTGCCGGTTCCGGATTTTCATGATTATTTTACAAATTGTAATGACGAAGATTATTCCTTCACCTCCCATCTCCTTGCAGAATCTTCACGAGGCTGCTGGTGGGGAAGCAAATCCCACTGTTCCTTCTGCGGCTTGAATGGAGAAAACCTGACCTACCGACATAAATCACCTGAGAAAATAGTCTCTGAAATCCGCTCACTCTACACTACGTACAACAAGCCCTTTTTCATGATGACAGACAACATCCTGCATCGGGATGTGGCCTCTGCCCTACATGAAAACTTCCAATGCAGCCATTATCGTTTTTTTTATGAGATCAAAGCAAACTTAAGTAAAAAACAACTCATCAAATTAGCCCAGGCAGGCGTTCTCTGGATCCAGCCAGGAATAGAAAATTTGAGCACCCCTCTTTTGAAACACATAAACAAGGGAACAACCCAGCTCCAGAATATCCAGACCCTGAAATGGTGTACGGAACTCGAACTTGGTGTTTCCTGGAATATACTCTACAACCTGCCCGGAGAGACCGCTGAAGATTATACAACCAACTGTCGTCTTATCCCCCAACTGTATCACCTGATTCCTCCGTCTATCATTCCCATGCGCCTGGAACGTTTCAGTTCTTACTGGCGCACCCCCGAACGCTACGACCTAGACCACGTTCGGCACTCCTGGTCCTATGATTTTCTTTTCAACCAACTTCCTCTTAGAGAGCGAAGCAGACTGGCCACCTATTTTGACTATTCTTCTCTTGCCCATGACACCCTGGAGATTCATGCCAGAGAACTGATCCAGGCAGTTCTGCAATGGAGTCAGGCACCACGCGCCACCACCAACCTGCAGCTCCAGGAAACGTTTAATGAATGCTTTGTCCTGGATAGTCGTTCAGGAGACAGACAACTTACTCTTCTCAGCACTCTGGAACATGAACTGCTCCATCGCCTGGATGCTATTGTCAGTTTTGAACGACTCAATGATTCTGTACAGGCAAGCGGTATGGGAGGAGAGGCTGTGAGCCGTGAACAGCTCATCGCTCTTCTGCAAAATTTTGAAAAACGACAATGGGTGATCAGCGAAAACGACAATTGGCTTTCCATTGTCACGGATCCTTCACTCAAATACCGTGTATATCATCAGAATAGTACTGCTGCATGACTCTCTCTAGCTCTTCTCATCAATGGCCTTTGGTCAAACGTCTCTTCGAACTCTGGAATGGCGACTCCTCTTTCAGAAATGCAGTTGAACACGATTTTGACTCCCTTGGTAAAACATATCCTCTCTGTACTGACTCCTTAACCCTGGCCAAACAACTCTGGCAGGACAACTCGTTCACCAAACATCACTACAGTCGCAAAACATTCCCTCAACTCCATCAGTTCATGCAACATCAACAAGAACTAATCACCCTGCGCAGCCAAATCAGGGAAGACTGCACTCCCTTGCCAGCCAATTTTAAAAAATGGCGTCATTGTCAGATCAATCGCTGTGACTGGCAGTTTGGTCCTGAAAAAAACAATACCATCATCCATATGCCCATCTGTTTCGAATTGAGCCAGGGATGTTCCGTCGGCTGTCGTTTTTGTGGACTTAGTGCCCCAAAACTCAGTTCAGTCTTTGATTACACTCCTGCAACCAGTCGACTATGGAAAGAAATTCTACAGGTCTGTCGCGACATCCTTGGTAAGTCTTCCTCCCGAGCCTCTCTTTACTGGGCTACAGATCCCTTTGACAATCCTGACTATGAACGTTTCTGCCTCGACTTCCACTCCATACTCGATATTTTTCCACAAACCACCACCGCCCTGGCACTTGCCGATATCGACAGGACAAGAAACTTCTTTCGCCTCTCACAAGAGAAGGGCTGCGAACTAAACCGCCTCTCTGTACATAGTGTTGCTGATCTCCTTACTCTCCACAACAACTTTTCTGCCGAAGAACTGGCCCGGGTAGAACTTGTTCTTCAAAGTAAAGGCTCGTTGCAAAAGAAGGTCGGCGCAGGTCGATTGCTTAACAGTAACGATAAATCCGTAGAAAAGACCACCATAAGTTGCGCCACCGGTTTTCTGGTCAACATGGTGGAAAAGAGTGTTCGACTCATCAGCCCCTGGCCTGCTAACGCTGACCATCCCTCCGGTTACAAAACCTATGATCACGGCCAATTCACCAATGCAGTTGATTTTTCTTCACTTTTGCAGCAGATGATTTCCACAACGATGCAGCACAGCTTTTCCAGTCAGGATCCGGTACTGCTTACCCCTGGTATTCGCTGCCTCACCAGAGAGAACACCACGCTCTTATCCTCGGCACACCGGGAAGTACCTCTTTCACAAGTAAGTGATTTGCCACGTCTTCGCGATCTGATAGGCAGTCACAATGCCGGAGAAATCGCCCTTCATTATCTTGAAACAGAGGGCATGGAACCGGTCCTTACCTTTATGACCCTCAACAGCCTCCTCTGCAGCGGCATATTACAGGCAGGAGTTCAACAATGACCCAGATTTTCACCATAGGCCAAACCAAACGTTTTCTTGAACGCTGGACATCAGAACCGGCTTTTAAAGAACTGATCGCCAAGAACCCGGAACAGGCAATAACTAAATATAACCTCACTTTCCATCCGGAGGAGATAAGAATGCTCTGGGACAGGGGATACGCTCTGGAATCCGATCCAGAGCAAGTCCCCGATCCTGTTCAACAATACCGTGATTTTATACACGAAAAATTCGCTCACCGCGATCTTCTCCGAGACCAGTCCGCTTCCAGCGATTCCCGCATCAACGCCTGGCGAAAGAGACAGATGATGCGCTGCATCAGTCAACTTGGAGTTGCGAAACATGGCTCCATCGTCCATGCCCCCTTTGCAGTTGAACTGAACCAAGGCTGTTCCGTGGGATGCTGGTTCTGTGCATATTCCGCACCAAAGCTCTCTGCTCTCTATCGTTACACAAAAGAAAATGAAAAACTTTGGCAAGAAACCCTCCGTATCCTACGTGATGTGTGGGGAGAAAGCGCCAAATATGGATTCTGTTATTGGGCCACCGAACCCTTGGATAATCCTGATTACGAACAGTTCCTCTCTGATTTCCATAAGATTCTCGGCTATTTTCCACAAACCACCACCGCTGTTCCATTGAGGGATATAGATCGAACCAGAAAACTCATTAAACTTTCCCAGCAGAATAACGGTTTTGTCGAACGTTTTTCCATCCATTCTCTTGAAATACTTGAAGAAGTCTATCGCCATTTCAGTGCAGACGAACTGAAATGGGTGGAACTGGTAACCCAGAATGAAGAATCCGACATGGCCTATGCCAACTCCGGTAAAATCCTGGCAGGTACAAACGACAATAAAAACAAGATAGTAGTCAACGACTCCACCATTGCCTGTGTCAGTGGTTTTCTCCTGAATATGGTCGACAAAAGTGTTCAACTTATCACCCCCTGCATCTCAAACAATCGCTGGCCAAAGGGGTATATTATTTATGATGAAAAACATTTTACAAACGGTGAAGAACTCAGAGAAGTACTTGAGCAACTGATCGATACGCATATGCCAACGACCCTGGGAAGGGATCAACGTGTTCAGTTTCGTTCGGACCTGCGTATGCAGATCGAGGAAAACGGTTTTTCTCTGCACTTGAAACACCCCACCTACAATTCTGCACAACCGCACCCCTTTTACAATTCCCCATCACGAATTATGCATCCCAAACTCAGCGACCTCGGTACTCTCATCACCCTTGGAAATATGACCGCAGGGGAAATGGCCCTCTTTTTTGAAGAGAAGGAGTGTATTGCTCCTGCCGAAACCTTCCACTGCCTGAACACCATCTTTTCCTTTGGTCTTCTCAAGGAAGGGCCTGAATAAATCATGCTTCGCAAGGCCTCAACACATCACTTTCACACCCCCCTCAAGCTGATTAGTGGAAAAACCCTGCCCGGCTTCAGCCTAGTCTATGAAACATACGGGCAATTGAACGAGAACGGAGATAATGCAATCCTTCTCTGTCACGGACTGACCGCAACCGCCCATGCAGCCGGCAAAGATGACACGGACAGTATTGATGGATGGTGGCACACGGCCATTGGTCACAACAAAGTTTTAGACACGGAGCGCTGGTTTATAGTCTGTATAGCTGCACTTGGTGGGTTCGGTGGTTCCACTGGTCCCGCCTCCGTCAATCCGAAGACAGGCAAACCGTACGGACTCTCCTTTCCTGTGCTTACCATCAGTGACATGGTCAACACCATGAAGCAACTCACAGATGTTTTACAAATTAAACGCTACCACTGTGTTATTGGCGGCTGCATGGGAGGATTCCAGGTCCTCGATTGGTTGGCCCGCTATCCTGACAAAGTAGGCTCAGCCGTTGTCATTGGAGCCACTGCCAAAACCTCTGCCCACAGCCTCGCCCTGTGGGAAGTAATCAGACGAGCCATTGCCCTGGACCCTGATTTTCATGGTGGAGACTATTACGACAAAGAACCGCCTAAGGCCGGGATCAGTCTGGGAACCATGTTCGGAATGATGGTATGGATGAGCCGGGAGGTCATGGAAAAAAAATTCGGCCTTGCACTGGCAGAAGGGAAGCAAAAACCGAGCTACAGTCTTGAGCCGGAATTTGCCATTCAAAAATTTCTCAGCAGCATAGAAGACAGTGCCAGGGGCCCCTTTGATGCCAATGCTTTTATTTACCTAACCAAGGCCATGGACTACTTTGACCTGGAAAGGGATCACGCCACCCTGGAAACCGCCTTTTCTCAAGTCAAAGGAAAGACCCTGCTCGTCAGTTTTGATTCCGACTGGCGCTATCCCCAAAAGGAAGTCGACAAGATCCGCTTGGCCCTCGAAGCAAATCACGCCCCAGTGGAACACCACTGTCTTCACTCCGAGTTCGGCCATGGGGCATTCCTCTATGATTTCCACAATGGCCTGGACAGGTTGATTGAAAACTTTCTCCAGTAAATGTTAGTTACTGAAATCGCTCCTACTTGGTTTTCTAATGTTTTGCGGTCACATAAGTCTTCCAGGTGACCACTATGGCCTGTAGGAGCGGATTTATCCGCGAAATCGGTGTGGAAGCGCGACACGCCTCTGTTTACACAGTGAGGTGGCCTGTTCGCGGTTGAAACCGCTCCTACAATTACACCCCACTATTTTCTTGTGTTACCTCTACTGTGAGCTTCCCTGTTGGAACGGATTTATCCGCGACCTGAACTCGGTGCCGGAACAACTCTCTGGTTAAACTGTCTGGGAGGGTGTTCGCGAATGAAGTCGCTCCTGTCATACTAACAACAAATCCCCCAACTTTCCTCACGCGACCAGACCTATCATTATTCCAACCAGCCACAAATAATCCTTACAACTGGTACTGCATACAAAAAACAGCAATATCGATATCAGGAAAAAATTTCTCGGGTTGGTTCACATCCTGTCCTGGTAATTATTCCCCTAGGGATGTTTGATTGTCATCTGCTGTTATGCTAAGCTATATGAAGAGAGAAGCTGGCTCCATTTTTTTGCATTAAAAGCATAAATGAAATGGTGGGTTCCTCATCATGCAGAAATTATTCCAAAGTTCCCTCAAATTACAGATCACCCTGGCCTCTGTTCTGCTGGTTGCCTCTGCCGTGGCTGGTGTAGTATTTTATATGCAGCACGGAATGGCTCAGTTGAGCCGGGATGAGCAGTATCATAATGCCCGCCACCTGCTAGAATCTGTGATGGTCAGTATGGAGAATCAGTATGCCTCCATCCTCTTCCACAAGAAAAGTATGCTTGAAGCCAGAAAAAATGAGCTTCATTCAGTGATCTATATGGCCTATGCCACTCTGCAGAGCTATGTTCAATTGGTGGAGGCCGGTCAGTTAAGCGAACAAGAGGCCAAGGCTCAGGCCATAAAAGAGCTGCAAGAATTTCGTTATCGAGACGGGGTAGGATATATCTGGATTAATGATATGAGAAGACCATTCGCCAGAATGGTGATGCATCCAACCATGACAGAGCTGGATAAGCAAATTCTTGACGCACCTGAGTTCAATTGTGCTCTGGGACGGGATGAGAATCTCTTTAATGCCTTTGTCGATGTAGTGAACGCCCAGGATGAGGGCTTCGTTGATTATCTCTGGCCCAAACCTACAGCCGAAGGGCTCACAGCCAGGCAACCAAAGATCTCCTTTGTCAAAGGTTTTGCCCCTTGGGGCTGGGTGATCGGCAGTGGTCTCTATGTGGATGATCTGGACCAACATGTTAACCGCCTCATTGGCAAAGTGCTGGATGAGCTGAATAAGACATTTGGCCGCATTAAGATCGCCGATTCCGGTTATATCTTCATCTTCACCGGTGAGCGGGAGATGATCCATCATCCCCTCTACAGCGGTACGCAGATTAAAACAGCAATCAATCCGGCCACTGGCAATTATATCCTCGATGATCTTATAGCAGCTTCTCAACGCGAAGATGGCAAGATTGAATATATATGGAACAAGCCTCAGCAATCTGACGATTTCATATATAAAAAAATAGCCTTTATCAGCCATTTCGCCCCACTTGATTGGTATATAGGCTCCTCCTTCTATGTGGATGAGGTGGAGAGACCGGCCAGAGAATTACGTCGTAAGGCCCTGCTTTTTTCCTTACTGTTTCTGGCCCTGGCCATGCTCCTTGCTCTCTATACCGCCCACACGATTACCAAGCCGTTACAGGGTATTATGAGAGTCTTTGCCAGGGGGGCAAAAGGCGATTATTCTGCCCGACTCACCACTTCACGCCGTGATGAATTCGGTCAGCTGGCTACCTACTTTAATGATTTTATGGCAGAGATTGCCGATGCCCATGAACGCCTGACCCGTTCAGAGAACAGGTTCAGGTCTCTCTTTGAAAAATCAGCCGATGCCCGCCTGATAATTGAGGATAAGCATTATATTGATTGTAATGAGGCCGCAGTGAAGATGATTCGCGGTACAAGTAAGGAAGATATTTTAAAAAAACATCCGGCACAACTCTCCCCGGAATTTCAGCCGGATGGACGGAAATCCTATGACAAAGCGGATGAGATTTTATCCTTTATCAATGAGAAAGAAAATTATCGCTTTCTCTGGCAGCTGGCCAGGCTGAACGGTGAAAACTTTCCTGCGGAGATTGAACTCACACCTATTCCTTATGATGGACGCAAAATCCTCCATGTTTTGTGGCGGGATATGACCCACCAGAAAGAGATTGAAGAACAGCTGGTGCAGGCTCAGAAGATGGAGGCCATTGGCACTCTCTCAGGGGGAATTGCCCATGATTTTAACAATATCCTTTCAGCAATTTTTGGTTATACAGAACTTGCCGAGTTGCAAGTAAAGGATAATCCAAAACTTGCAGATGATTTAAGTGAGGTGCTCCAGGCTGCAAAGAGAGCTCGGGAGCTGGTCAAACAGATCCTGACCTTCAGTCGCCGGGCGGAACAGGAAAAACAGCCACTACAGATGTCACTTATAGTCAAAGAGGCTTTGAAGCTGCTTCGTTCGTCTATTCCAACGACGATAAACATCAAAATCAATATTGTCTCCCAGGCCACTGTGCTGGCCGACCCAACCCAAATCCATCAAATTGTCATGAATTTGTGCACTAATGCTTACCATGCCATGCGGAATAAAGGTGGAATTCTGGCTGTTTCTCTGACAGAAATCGAAATTTTGCCCGGTGAGCAGCTATCGGAAATTGATCTTGCCCCAGGTAACTATCTGCGTCTTGAGGTAGCCGATACCGGAACAGGTATGGATGAACAAACCAGGAAAAAAATTTTTGAACCTTACTTCACTACCAAAAGAGCAGGAGAAGGAACCGGTCTTGGTCTGGCGGTGGTGCATGGCATTGTTACAAGTCATAATGGCCAGATCCATGTTTATAGTGAACCTGGTCATGGAACAACATTTAATGTCTATTTGCCCATTGTCACTAAGCAGCAGCCTGAACCAACAGTAACCGCTGGAAAAGAAGAAATCACACGCGGCAGTGAACGAATAATGTTTGTTGATGATGAAGAAAAGTTGAATAAAATAGCAAATGATTTTTTTACTGTCTATGGCTACACAATCGACACCTTTACAGATCCGCTGCTAGCTCTGGAAAGCTTTTCAGCGCATCCAGGAGTATATTCCCTTGTTATTACTGATATGGCTATGCCATCCATGACTGGAGAAGAGATGGCAAAGAAAATGATGGATAAGCAACCTGATTTACATGTTATACTCTGCACAGGCTATAGTGAGACGATCAATAAAGAAAAGGCCGAGGAAGCAGGTTTTCGCAGATATTTTCAAAAGCCGATCGTGATGAGTAGACTGGTACAATCGGTAAGAGAGATTTTAGACAACGAGAAATAATGGTACCGAAAAAAGCCATATTATGTATGGATGATCTTCAGTGATCCCTCTGTCGCATCACCCTGCGATACCATTGTCTGCTTCAACTACCTGGGAGGGTGTTCGCGACTGAAGTCGCTCCTACAACAGTTCACCCACCATCTTCTTGTATTACCACTAATTTGAGTTCCCCTGTAAGAGCGGATTTATCCGCGAATTGGACTGGCTGCAACACGATTGTCCGATCCAACTACCTGGGAGGTGTTCGCGACTGAAGTCGCTCCTACAACAGTTCACCCCACCATCTTCTTGTATTACCCCTAATTTGAGTTCCCCTGTAGGAGCGGATTTATCCGCGAATTGGACTGGCTGCAACACGATTGTCCGATCCAACTACCTGGGGGCTGTTCGCGACTGAAGTCGCTTCTACAGTTGCAATTCTCTTTTTTCTTATGTTACTGCTAAAGCTATTTTCTTTTCTGTAGGACTTGATTCCACAAAAAAATTCGGGTAAATCTGCCAATCTATTTATTGTAAATACCCATAAACAAAACCAGTTCTCGTTTTTCCCTCAAGCTGCTGTTTTTAATCCTGCGAATCTTAATTGACGATTTAATGAGCATATCATAAAATGAATATATCACTATAACTGTTTTTTACTGGAAGCCACAAACTCAACGGTAAATCAAAGAGATAGTGTCAGCCGACAACTAATCATATCAAAATAATTTTGTTACCGGCTATCATAGCTTTTAGAAGCCAGCAGCAACCGTTCTGCGCCTTGCTACTGATTATAATTAAACGAAATAGTTAGGAGTCATCTGTGAAGAGGTTACTGGCAAAATCCGGGTTGTTCTATGTAAGTCTTCTCCTTGGTCTGTTCTTGTTCTCTTCATCAGCCGTTGCAGCTGATAGCTGGAAGCGTCTCTATCCTCATTATCCGACACATGGCTTCAATGATATCTACTCAGTATCTGCCTCCAACGTTTACGCCGTTGGAAACTATGGCCTGATTTACCATTATGATGGTTCCTCCTGGACCGAAATGGCGAGCCCTGTGGCTGTTGACCTGAATGGGGTCTGGGGGAGAGCTGCCAACGACATTTTTGCCGTCGGCAATGACGGTACTATTCTCTGCTATAATGGCTTGGAATGGCGAGAACTGAACAGCCCAACAAGCTCCCATCTTTTTTCCGTGTGGGGATTTGATGGAATTGGCAGCCAGGTATACGCTGGTGGCCGCAACGGAGAAATCCTGGTCTATAGCGGCGGTACATGGACCTATATGGATACTCCTCTTTCAGACGGGATCTGGAACTACACCACCATTAACGGTATCTGGGGTGACTCAGCTTCAAACCTCTATGCTGTGGGGCAGACAATAGACTCAGAAGTCGATTTAAATACTGATGTTTATCTGAGCTATTCCGGCGGTGCATCCTGGGTACGGGAGTATCCTTTTGTAGATACCATTAATTACGCAAAGCCGGGCTTTGTTAAAGGATTTATCGGTAAAGATGTCTATATCGCCGGACGTGACGGGACCTATCGTATGCCAAACGGGAACTGGAATTTTGCTACCTGGATAAAAATATCATCAGACAGTTACAGTGATATATGGGGATCCTCCCATGAAAGTATATGGTTTGTCGGTGACAATGGCATAATGCACTATAACGGCAACACTTCGACAGTCATCCCCACGACAACGACAACTGTCCCCACAGGGAATGATATATGGGGGAATAGTGACACGGATCTCTTCCTGGCCACCGGCTCCGATGGAGAAATCATCCACTTCCAAGGGGAGGCCTGGTCCTCCATGACAGCTATACCCAACTTACCTATACAAAGTGTCTGCGGGGATGCCGGTGATGCACTGTACGCTGTGGGTAATACTGGTATGATCCTCTTCTTCAACGGTGAGTATTGGGCTCCCATGGAAAGTGCAACCAACAATAATCTGCATTCTGTCTGCGGTTCCGGCAATGCTGTCTTTGCGGTGGGCGATTCCGGCACAGTCCTTTTTTACAACGGTTCCCAATGGAGTTCAATCACCAACGGAACAGCGGAAAACCTCTATGATGCCTGGTGTTATTCTGCCACTGCTGCCTATGTTGTCGGCAGTAATGGTACCATACTCAATTGTACAAGTGCAGGCTGTAGTGCGGAAACTACCGATGGCACCCCAGAGAACCTCTATGCCGTACACCACTCTGCCATGGGACCTTACGCTGGTGGAGCATCTGGCAAACTGTTGTACAAGGCATCAACTACCTGGAATCTGGTCAGTACGTTGCCGACAGGAACAGACATTATGGATCTCTGGGGAGACCCCACCTTTGGTCTTGTTGCCGTAGGAGACCAGTATGTCCACTCCTACAACACCTCGTCTAAGGTCTGGACAAAAGAATATGACAGTCCGACTACCACCCTGCACCTGGAAGGAGTAGCCGGGGCAGCATTTACCGACCTCTATTTTGTCGGGTATGGCGGATCCTATCCATACGACGGAATTGTCCTCCATAAGGCAGGATCGGTAATACAGGAGGTCAAAACAGTTACTGATCAGTACCTGACCTCAGCCTGGTTGGCTTCCGGAGAGATTTTCACCAGCAGCGATAGCGGTACCGTCTATCGTTATGACGGCACGCACTGGAACAATATGATCAACAGGGCGCAGCTGCAAGACATCTGGGGCAGTTCCCCTGATGATCTTTTCGCTGTTGGCTATGCCGGGAGAATCATGCATTATAACGGCACACAGTGGTCTCCCATGGACAGCAACACGACCATAAACCTTGAGTCTGTCTATGTAACAGAAAACGGGCAATCAGCCGTGGCCGGGGGCTGGCCCAATTCTGGTGAACTCGTCAGATATGATGGCAGTGACTGGTCAACGGTCACCATTCCCACAACAGAGGGTATTAGTGATCTCTGGGGCTCTGGTTCCAAAATCCTGGCCGTTGCCAGGGGAACAGTCATCAGCTCTGGCGATTCAGGGATAAGCTGGCAGTCAGAAACAACGCCCGTTGGCACAGGCTATCTGAATGGAGTGTGGGGAGCTGGTTCCAACGGGCCTTTCTTTGCTGTGGGAGATGGTGCCGAGATTTTGACAAGTGGAGGAAGCGGCACCTGGAGCAGCATGAACAGCGGTGCCTTAAGCTTACTCCGTTTTTGGGGGATCTGGGGTAGCTCCGCAGACAATGTCTACGCCGTCGGCCATACTGATGATTGGCCTGCTAGTAACGAATCGCAGATCGTCCACTTTGACGGAACCTCCTGGAAGAGTGCTTTTTACAGTTACAATGTCCTCCCCGCACAATACATGAATAGTGTATGGGGACGTTCTCAATCAGATATCTTCACATTCGGCTCCCAGTCCTATCGCAACGACAACTGCTCAACCGGTTGGGAAAAAATGAACGTACCGGGTGTTTCTCCACTTGAAAGTGCATGGGGAATTGAAGGTGCAGATGGATTGTACTATATTTTCGGTGTGGCAGAGAGTGGTCAAGCCGTCTATCAACTTACAATTTCGGCCGACAGAGAATGCCCGGCATCTCCTTGGGTATTGTTCATGCCTGCAATTCTTAATGGCAAGTAATGGTACAGACCACAAGCTATTCCCCAATGCTGCAAATGCCATGTTCAAGGGGACAAGAAGGAGAAGGAATGCAACGTGTTGAAGCTACCTATCTAGTGCTGCTTATTATCATCGCCACACTTACATCATGTGCCTCCGGAACTGCTGTTGTCACTGGTACAAAACGAGGAGCAATCAGCCCTGACCAGGTGAGATTATACAGTAACGCCCCCCCAAGCTACGAAACAGTAGCAGCCATAACAGCATCCAGTAACATGGGGTGGACAGCCCAGGGCTCTCAGGATTACGCGATAGAAGAACTCAAGGAACAGG
The DNA here is from genome assembly GCA_030145625.1 of Desulfocapsa sp. Lineage (GTDB taxonomy): Bacteria > Desulfobacterota > Desulfobulbia > Desulfobulbales > Desulfocapsaceae > Desulfocapsa. The sequence goes on from JAQYVF010000003.1 coordinate 88,955, forward strand.
CGGCAGAACTAGGTGCAAATGGCATATTATTGGGTCAAGCAACTGAAAGAAGAACAAATATCCAAGGTCAATATGGGCCTATTCCTGTGGTCACCCAAACTGTCACCGGCCATGCCATATATGTCTTTACAACCAAGCAACAGAGGAAGACACGTCCTCAAACACAAGTCAACCAGCCACAACAACCCCAGCCCAGTGGTACCTATAAAAGAAAGTGGAGCAAACCTGTTGAGTAATTCTCTCTGAACAGCTCCTGTCTATTTTATTCCGAAATTCGCAGCTCTTTTCTTTTTCTGATTACGTATGAAGCTCAGCCACTTTTTTCGTCATTCCCGCAAGGCGGGAATCTAGGCGCTTAGCATGTAGCTGGATCTCCGTCTGCGTGGAGATGACATTCCGAATGTATTCGTTTTTGTATTTCTTTATCAGTAAGTTATGCTTGTACATATGGGGTTAGCTGAGTTTTGTACGTAATCAAATTTCTTTTTTTTCATCGCAAAAGAAGCTCATATCTGCACAAATCACTACCAGGGATTAGGACGACACATTATTCTGTTATTATCAAGAATGGTACGCTCTGTACGATCCCCCCTACTAATGGTGTGATTGCAAATATCACATATTCCATCTCCATTTAAAACAATATCCACCTCTTGCAGCAAGGATCGCCCTTGCCTGGCGAGCACAACAATACAGACACGGCGATCCTTTGGACTTGATTGCCTGGTCACGAACAATTTACTTTCAAGCCGATCGATAAATCTCGTTATATTAGCTGGTGTTTTAGAGGTCTTCTGACAAATCTCTCTTTGGGTCAATTCCGTATCTTCTTTTGACAGAACCTTTAAAAGATATAGTTGTTCCATGGTCACGCTATACGGTTTAAGCATTCGATCCAGGACATTCTGAATCTCCAGGGACAAAAAATAGATGGCCTGGCTTAATGACTCCTCTCTATGTAATTCCATTTTTGACTACTCCTGATGCGCCTGAAAACCCTTTACCTCTGACAGCCATCAACATCCGCATTGTCATGTGTATAGAAGGAATCTTATGGATTGTCCGTGTCTACCATCTAGCGGTAAAGAGAGAGATAGTTATATGCCCCAACGACAATTTCTTCTTTATTCACTGGCATAAATCCTGACAGACCAAGCATTTCATCCAGTTCCATAGGACTGAGACGGATATTGAGGGGTGGACCGGGATAGCCGGATACCTTCTTAAACTCAATCACCGCCAGAAGACCGCCTGGTTTTACAACCCTTTTGATTTCCTGTAATGCCAGCTGAGCGGTACCGTCCTGCACCAGGTCATGAAATACTGTGGCCATGAGACAAATATCCACCGTATTGTATCCAAGTGGAAGCGAACAAAGATCGGCTATCCTCGGGATAATGCTGGTAATATCATCGACCACGATTTCATGAATCAGCCTGTCAATTCCATCCTCCCACAAATCAAAGGCAAATATCCGACCCGTCTTGCCAATACGGGCAGCAGCCGCCAGGGCGTAATCGCCATGACCACAGGCTGCATCAAGAAAGATCGTATCTTCCCTGATATTCAGTTCTCTAAAAAGTCTTTCCTTATCGTTGAAATCGAAACAGCTTTTCCCGGTACTAATGAGTCTTTCACCTTGTTGCCTGTCCACCACACACCTCTTCATTTCTTTTATTACAGAGAAACATGAAGTTCTACCTACCCTCTACTAAGCACCACCGCCCAACACCGCGTACAGGTTCACCTGGTTGGCAAGCCTGGCCAGACGAAGTGCAATCAGCATTCGCTGCGCCACATAGAAATCGCTGAGCATCAAGGACGCCGAGGTAGCACCCCCCACCCGAGGCGTTTATATATAATTCTAATGACTTGCATTACACATTCTCCAGGTATTTTCAATAATGAACAAATTGAGTTTTCAAAGTCACACGAATAATCATAGATTGAGCAAACCTTTATAGAGGATATTAAGAATCATGTCCGGATCCACTGGATACGGTTGCCTATCAGGGGCTTCCAGCCAGAGATGAAGAAAGGAAGAGCTCAGACTGTCAAGGGCAACTGCAAGGTGGTACGGCTCAGCAATCCTCTGAAACAAGTGTTTTTCCATGCCGCTTTCAAAAATCAGGGCAAGACTTTGCATATGCTTTTCAATTTTTTCTCGAATCTCAATATCAAGACCCGCCTTGATATTGAAACTTGCGCCAGTTGTTTCGGCAAAGTAGAGGCGTACGATGGAGGCGTTTTCCATGAAAATGGTGCCTTTGACCTTTACGTAATTTCGCAGTTTTTCGATCTCGTCATCGGTTTCTTCTAAGGCCTCCATAATGGCCTTATCAAACTTTTCTGTCAGCTCAGCGATGATGGATTTGTAGAGATCTTCCTTGTTTTTAAAGAACTTGTAGAGAGTACCGATGGCGAACTCTGACTTTTTGGCAATCTCATTCATGGAGACGTTGTGGTATCCCTTCTCCGAAAAAAGTTCAATACCCGCTGCAAGCATCTCCTGGCGTTGCCGTTGTTTTTCTCTTTCTCGACGTGAAAGTGTTTCTTCTTGCATTGTCAGGTCTCCGTTTGTTTGGGTATTGCGAGCTACACAAATATGATGTATCGTTTAACAAGATGACGCCACATTCACATTTTAGATCGCTACGTCACATTGTCAAGCGAAATTTATAAACCCTCTCGATATTCTCTTCTCTATAAAGCGTCAGAGAAAAAGCGGGGAAGGATAAAACTCTTTGCAGATATGCATTCGGGTAAAAGAAAAAAAGTTCACATGTAGAGTACTTGTCAGGTCTGAAAATAAGGAGGTTAGCTCATGAGTCGCGATCATTTTTCTATGAACGCTTTTTGCATGTTAGTTTACGGAATATTCTTTTTCCTGGGAGGTATCTCTTCTGCAGATGCGGCGCAACAACCACCTGACCCCACGGAACAACTCCGTCCTTTTATCGAAAAAATTGTACTTATCCTCGCCGATCCGGATCTACAGGGTGCAAAAAAACATGTCCAGCGACGTGAAAAAGTAATGCTTTTTGCATCTGAACACTTTGATTTCCACGAAATGTCCAAAAGAGTTCTTGGCAGAACCTGGCAAACGCTCAGCAAAGATGAGCAAAACTACTTCGTCACAATCTTTACCAGTCTTCTCGAACATGCCTATATCGATAAAATCGAGGGTTACTCAAAGCAGAAAGTAGAATTCAAAAGCCAACGTATCAAAGGTAAACGTGCCCAGGTAATTACCAACATCGTTGATACAAATGGTATTATTACGGTGTCATATATTATGGTGCTAAAAAACGACGTGTGGAAGGCATATGATATTGTTGTCGAAGGTGTCAGCCTGGTACGTAATTACATGAGCCAGTTCAGAGAAATTCTGCGTAAGGAAGAATATACATCTCTGCTAAAACAGGTGGAGAATAAAGTAACTGAACTGGATTCAAGCGACAGGTAACCTATTACTTATTGTAGGTCACCATCTAATCAAACTGAACAAAGATAAAGGACCTGTTGTCTAGAGAAAAATGAAGAGCGATTTGTCCCAGGTGTTGCCTTATGAAAAGTGTGCGCAAAAATAAAGATAGGATAATGAAAAAATACCCAATCACATGCGACAAATGCGGAAACCTGATGGAGATAGAGCAGGCGTATGTGTTACCGGGAAAAACTCTGTGTAAAAAGTGTATAGTTGGCTTTTGTTTTTCTAAATGGTGTTCCAGAATCTATGCAAGCAAATAGAGAGTAGGTTTTGTATCCTTTTTTTAAAGGAAACAAAAAAACGAATACATTCGGAATGTCATCTCCGCACAGGCAGAGATCCAGTTACATGCGAAGCCCCTAGATTCCCGCCTTGCGGGAATGACGAAAAAAGTGGCTGAGCTTCATACGGAATCAGATAATAATTAACAACCGCTAGGTCGGCCTCATCTCGCAACCGGCCCTTAACTATTCGTTAACCCAACTCTCTTCACCTACAATTGATCGGAGTAAATCAACCGTCAGAACCGGAATATCGACTCCTGATACGCAACGCTGCATCACAGTTTCTATGGAATAGTGAGCTGTTCGAATAGCTGTATGGAAAAAATCCTTTTCCACAAGATACTGATGCGAATAGCCGTGACTGGAGTCCAGCGAGCTAAGAATATTTGATCCGATAGAATCAGCAATCAATTGCGGAGACACGGTATGAGCCTCAATAACCAGCATTCCATGATTACGCACCAGCGGTCGCCACCGTCTGAAATGATCAACCAGATTGACCGCCAGATCACGGGCAGTAATCAATGCACCCCGGGAATCGATAAACACTGCTTCCGATTGAGGTTCCCATCCTCCCAGATCAGGCGCCTCCAATGGAGGGCAGTATATACGATTATGGACTACTGATTTGGCGATATGGAAAACATGATCAAGAGCTATCCCGCGAGCTGTTAAGTCCCTGCCTATCTGTTCCGGCTCACTGATATCTCCCTGGAAGGTAAAAAAAGGTATCCTGTTCTCCTTCAGTCTGTCAGCAGTAGCCTGTGCAGCAACCTGATTAAACTCCACACCAATAACGGTCAGCGGAAACTCACGAAGAGACTCCCCCCGCAGAGTCTCCTCAGCAATTGTTCTGTACACGTCAAGCAACATGGTTCCGTCTCCGGAGCCTGTATCAACTATATATCGAGGCTGTTGGGCCAAGGGTTCTGCATTAAACATCTCCAGCAAAACCTTGTGGACCGGTTCACGGAAATTCCTTTCATAGACAAGACCGGAAAAACGAATGTCTAGACTACGATCAATATGAGACTCTTCCCCCTGCTCAACCTCTCTCTTCTTTTTTTTCTTTTGAAAGATCAATTCCGGTACCTTTCGTGATGTCTTGAGATAGCTGACTGGATAGAAAAGCTGAGGAACGAAATGCGGCAAAAGCTGCCCCTCTTCAGTAAAAAACCACTCCCCCTCTCCTGCCGAAGAGAGCCAGCCAAGATCACGTAGCATGATGAGACAGTGATTGAGAATCCTGGTAGGGAGCCCTAGACTTTCAGCCTTAAAAAGCACCCTTTCCCCTGTGAACATTTCATTATCATAAAGATGCACAAGAAGTGCAGTAACAAGGGGAGCAACCACATGTAAGCGAACCCGCTGTTCCTGCTCCAAGAGTTGGGAAAGACCTTTCAGAGACACCACAGGAAATGCAGCTCCACAATCCTTTATGCTAAGTTCACTGGCCGCCCGGAGAAAGTCCATGGCAGAATCATAGCGGGGAGTCATTGGCAACCAGTCCCGTCCACTTGCAGTAAGAGCGACCTGAATCCCTCTATTGTCCATACTGGTGTTGCGCGATACAAAGCCCTGATCTTCCAGAAGCCTGAAGGCCAGGTGAAAGTATCCTAAACGTGGCCTTTTCCCTGCTGCCAGCTCATCTATGCTAACAAGGTTCTCTGCATTTTCCAGGGAGTGAAATATCTTTTCCCGACGTAATGTATAGACCGTTGAGGAAACGGCCATTCCATCAATAAGAAAACAGAATTTCTTCCATAGTCTCAGCTGTAAATCAAGTAAGGTCTGCATCAAAACGTTCCCCTTTGTACAGATACTTTCTCGTCCAAATGAGAAGGAACATATCTGGAATGAAACAGGATGGAAAACATGTCACGGCCCCTCTCTCTTGTATCCAATGGAGGAGGCGAGATACCCTGCACCTCCTGCCAATCATTTTTGAAGGCGTGACAGACCTCTTCTTTGGAACAAGGTCCACCAAGGGGATATGAACCATTCACTGAGACAACAATACAGTACTCCGAAGTATGCGCCAATTCTGCAATATAGCGGGCAGCGGATTCACGATCTATCCAGTAGAGCACGTTGGCAAGCAGGGTAAGATCAGCAGAAGGCAAAGAAGACCATTCCTTCTCCGGGCAACTGCTTTCAATTGTACAACTCTTACTGGCACCCTCACCCGATTTACCAATACGTGAATGAGTCAGCCTGATTCTCTTGTAGACTTCAGGTTCTTGGTGCTGATAATGATCCAGGACAAAACGCGCCTGTTGATACCAGCCATCATCACCTTCAAGGCCCAAAACCCTGGAAAACCCCATCTCTGCCGCAAGGAGGAGAAAGAGTCCTGCGTTACAGCCACATTCAACAAAAACCCGACCTTCCGGAGAAAAAGGGATCAGGGGACGAATAAAATGATCCCACTTCCCCCGATTATAAAAAGCGGTTTCAGCCATCCCCTTGTTAAAGACCGGGGTGACCTCTCCAGCCACTTCTATACGCTGATACCAATACCGCAATTCGCCAAGACTCTCCACTGCATTGTCAACATCCTGTTTTTTCATATTTTTATTTATATTTTAGCGCTGGTAAAAGCATATCATTTTTTATAGAATTGAAAAGACAAACAGGCAACAGATGGACGCATCTTTTATGGAAATGTCTCTGACAAGATGCTCACATACGCCACGCCTCTATCCCTGCACAGTTAAAAAAGAGTATCGCATTTAACAATATGAGTAAACGCAAAAAGACCCCTACCATCCTCCAGATGGAGGCTGCTGAATGCGGCGCAGCTGCCCTGGCCATAGTCCTGGCCTACTGGGGCAGGTATGTCCCCTTAGAGGAACTGCGTTATGAATGCGGGGTTTCACGCGACGGCAGCAAGGCCTCCAACGTCCTCAAGGCTGCCAGGCGCTACGGCCTACAGGCCAAAGGATTCAAGAAAGAGCCGGAAGATCTGAAAGCCATGGCCCTTCCCGCCATCGTCTTTTGGAATTTTAATCATTTTATCGTCCTTGAAGGCTTTCACAAGAACAAGGTCTATATCAATGATCCTGCCAGTGGACCAAGAAAGATCTCTTACGACGAATTTGACCAGTCATTTACCGGTGTTGTCCTCACCTTTGAAAAAGAAGACTCTTTCAGCAAAGGCGGCAAGCCGCCATCAGTGATCACTGCCTTCAAAAAACGGCTCCTTGCTGATTCCGCCTCGGCCACCGCACTCTCCTATGTTATTTTGGCCGGTCTCTTTCTCGTTATCCCAGGTGTAGTCATCCCAGTCTTTTCAAGGCTCTTTATTGATCATGTCCTGATTGATGGCCGTATCGACTGGGTCCGCACCATCCTTACCGGTATGGCCATCACCATGGTCTTTCGCGGTATCCTGGAATGGCTTCAACAATACTATCTCCTGCGCTTCGAATCCAAGCTGGCACTCACCATGGCCAGTCGCTTTTTCTGGCATATCCTTCGCCTTCCGATCAGTTATTTCTCCCAGCGTTTTTCCGGGGAGATAGCCACCAGGGTTGCCATTAACGATACCATTTCCAGTCTCATTTCCGGAAGACTTGCCATCACCATTGTTCACCTCTTCACCATGGTCTTTTACGCCAGTGTCATGTTTTCCTATGATGTACGACTCACTGTAATCAGTCTCTGTATGGTGGGAATAAACATTTTGGCCCTCACCTATGTCTCACGCATCCGTGAAGACGGCAGCCGCAAGCTCATCCAGGATATGGGCAGGCTGCACGGGGTAACCATGGGCGGGCTCCAGGGAATCGAAACCCTCAAGGCCACCGGCAGTGAATCCGATTTTTTTGCCAAGTGGGCCGGATATGAAGCAAAAACCATCAATGCCCGCCAGGCCCTGCAAATCCCCACCACTTATCTGGACGCAGTCCCTCCCCTGCTCATGACCGTGAACACGGCCATCATTCTTACCGTTGGCAGTCTCCAGGTCATGGACGGCGCCCTGACCATGGGTATGCTCACTGCCTACCAGAGTCTGATGGCAAGTTTCATGAAACCTGTCAACTCGCTCGTGTCCCTTGGCAGCTCAATTCAGGCTATCAAGGGTGACATGGGCAGAGTTGATGATGTTCTTATTAACCCCGTAGACGAAAACATCAGTCGAGACGAGCAGAAAACACAAGAGTCAGACCAACCATCTCAAGCTACCAAACTTCAGGGCTATGTAGAGCTCAAAAATGTCAGTTTCGGCTATAACAGATTAGAACCTCCGCTGATCGAGAACCTTTCATTTACCATCAAACCAGGTCAGCGCATAGCCTTTGTCGGGATGTCCGGCTCAGGTAAATCCACCATTGCCAAACTGATAAGCGGTATTTACAGCCCCTGGGAGGGAGAAATCCTCTTTGACGGAAAACCTTACAACGAGATCGACAGAGCATGCCTGAACAGCTCCATCGCCGGCGTTGACCAGGACATCTTTCTTTTTGAAGGCTCTATCTCCGACAATCTCACCATTTGGGATAAAACTGTTTCAGAGCAACAACAGGTCAAGGCAGGAAAAGATGCCATGATCCACAATGACATTATCAGCAGGGAGGGAGGGTATAACAACATTATCAGTGAGGGGGGAACAAATTTTAGCGGAGGCCAACGACAGCGCCTTGAAATAGCAAGGGCCCTGGTCCAGGCCCCGTCCATCCTCATTCTCGATGAAGCTACATCCGCACTGGATCCCCAGACAGAAAAAGCTATTGACGAAAATCTTCGAAAAAGAGGGTGTACATGTATTATTGTGGCCCACAGGCTCAGTACCATCCGTGATTGTGATGAAATTTTTCTCATGCAATTCGGCAAGGTAAGACAGCGCGGCAGTCATGAAGAGCTGCTGAAAGAAGATGGTCCCTATTCCAAATTAATAGAGGACTGAGCAATGACCATTAGGCAACTTTTCCAAACCCTCGGCACTTTACAGAAAAGCGGTACAGGCTCTTCTTTTTTCCTGCATTCGGCAGATACGGTTTGGTACCTGGATCAGGGTGGGGTAGAACTCTTTACCGTTGACCAGGACAACAACAGAGCAAGCGGCCGACGCTTTCACCTCTGTTCTCTCGTTCCAGGCACCTTACTTTTCGGTATGGACTCCCAATCCGGTCCACCCGCTTTCAGTTGTCTGGCCACCCTGCAACAGGGAAGTTCACTTTATCGCCTTGAGAAACAAAAACTCCTGGCTGCCCTTGACGATGCTGAAATGTTTCAAGAGTGCTGCATACTTATTGAAAAATGGATTGAGACCCTTGTGGGCGGACTGATCCGGGACAGGCGTCCGATCTGTCAGCATTTTCTCACTCCGGAAGAAGAAAGCATGGAGAAGGGAATACGAGTGAGCGGCGACCGGGATATCCTCTGGCTGCAGCTTACAGAAGGTGAATCCATATTTCTCGACATCCACCCCCTTTCCATTTCTTCGTCGCCCTTCCCTCTCTCTTCCAGTGCATGGCTACAAACTGTGAGCGACTGTCGTTTCCATTCATTGAAGACCTCCGAGCTTCTTAATACATCACTTTTCCCCACAGCTCTTGAAAACTTTCATGCTATCCTTCTCCATTGCTGCATGCTGGAGCGGGCAAGTATTCTGGAAAGCGAGGCAACAAGACTCAACGAAAAACAGGAACGAGACGCATACAGTATGCGCCAGACGTTGAACGAATTTGTCTCCATCCTGCAACCGGAAGCAATATCCATTCAAGATGAAGATCCCGATGATCTGCTTTTTTCTGCCTGCCTGCGAATTGGCAAGGCCCAGGACATCACCTTTACCACTCCTCCTGTGCTCACACCGGGAATGGATCAACTGACTGAGATTTGTAAAGTTTCACGGGTACGCAAACGAACCATCTGTTTTAAACGAGAGTGGCAAAACCAGGAAAATGGTCCCATCCTTGGTTTTCTTGCCAAAGAACAGCGCCCGGTGGCCCTATTACCTGCCGATACAAAGGGGTATCAGGTTTTTGACCCGTTGACCAAAAAGACAAGCCCGGTCACGAAGGCCTTCACCCAAAGGTTACTCCCCGACGGCATGGTTTTCTATCGTCCCTTTACCACCAATATTCTCCACCTCATCAATATCCTGAAATTTTCCGTACGAGAATGCCGTAAAGATCTGCTCACCGTCATCACCATGTCCATACTGGCAGCTCTCCTCGGACTGATCCCACCCCTTGTCTCAGCCCAGATCTTTGATACGGTCATCCCAGGCGCCGAGAGAGGGATGTTGTTTCAGTATGGGATCGCCCTCTTTGCTGCAGCTATTGGTACCTCGGCCTTTCAACTCACTCGCAGCTTTGCCATGCTCAGGTCCGAGACCAGAATGGATTCCTCCCTGCAGTTCGCTGTGATGGATCGGCTCCTCAGTCTTGCTCCTACTTTTTTTCGTCAATACACCGTGGGTGATCTCGCCTCCAGGGTCAATGCCATCACCACCATCCGCCAACACCTTACCGGCGCAGGACTCAGTTCCCTTCTCACAGGGTTCTTTTCCGTTTTTTACCTCATTGTCCTCTTTTACTACAGTGTCAAGCTTGCATTTGTTGCCGTGCTGACAACAATTCCGCCCTTCCTTGTCACCGTTTGTTCTGGCTATTTTGATATCAAATACGGAAGAGAACTGCTCAATATCAAAGGACGGATCTCAGGCATAGTACTCCAGTTTCTCACCGGACTTTCCAAGCTGCGCATTGCAGGAGCCGAACACCGTGCCTTTTCTGTCTGGGGCAAAGCATTTGCAAAGGAAAAACGTGCTTCCTACAAGGTGGGTATGGTCTCCAACATCTTCTCCACATTTCATAGCGTTTATCCGATCTTGGCCATTGGTATCATCTATCTCGTGGCATCTTTTTACTTAAAAGAAAGCCTCACCACTGGTTCTTTTATAGCCTTTGTCACCGCCTATGGTTCCTTCATGGGTGCCGTCCTCGGACTCGGCTCCACACTGGTTACTGTCCTGCGAGTCATTCCTCTTTATGAACGAGCACGCCCCATCCTTATCCACCAACCCGAAATCAATGAAGATCATTGCCATCCCGGCACACTTGACGGCAACATCGAAATCAACAACATTAGCTTCCGCTACAGTGAAAACAGTCCCCTTATTCTGAAAGATTTCACCCTGACTGTTAAACCTGGTGAATTTGTCGCCATTGTCGGTTCCTCCGGATCCGGAAAATCAACACTGCTGCGGCTGCTTCTTGGTTTTGAAAAACCTGAGAAAGGTGTCATCTTCTACAGCAGTCAGAATCTGCAGAATATTGATGTCCAGGCAGTCCGCCAGCAGATAGGGACAGTACTTCAGGGTGGGAGAGTTATTGCCGGAGATATCTTTGTCAACATAGTCGGCTCCTCTCAGCTCAGTATCGATGAAGCGTGGATCGCCGCCAGGCAGGCAGGCTTTGAACGGGATATCAGGAGCATGCCCATGGGAATGCACACCTATGTCTCTGAAGGAGGCACTAACCTCTCCGGTGGTCAGCGCCAACGATTACTTATTGCCAGATCCTTTGCCATGAAACCTCGGATCATGTTCTTCGACGAGGCCACATCCGCCCTCGACAATCAGACCCAGCAAATTGTTTCCAAGTCCATGGATGAAATGCACATCACCAGAGTAGTGATAGCCCATCGTCTCAGCACCATAAAAAATGCGGACACCATCTATGTCATCAACCAGGGTGTAGTGGAACAGAAAGGGAGTTACCATGAACTCATGCAACAGGAAGGCCTTTTTGCCACCCTTGCCAAAAGACAGCTAGTATAATTGTATGAACAGAAGCGGGCACATCATCCTGATTAACGGTCCATCAGGCTCCGGCAAGACCGCCCTTTGCCGACAGCTCACCAACCAGCTACATTTCCCTTATGTCCACATTTCCATGGATCGTTTTTATGAAGGACTGACGCAACAACCTCTAACCTCCTTGCAGCGTACCTGCTTACCTTCCATCTATCAGGGTTTTCTTGCCTCCGTGGCAGCCTTTGCTGCAGCAAACAACCGGACACTGCTGGATATAGTCCTTGTCAACCGGGCAATGAAGGAGGCACTTCTTCGTCACTTTAGCTCTATCCCCACATATCTGGTTGGCTTAAACTGTTCCCTGGAAACACTCCACAAACGTAATGCAGCAAGAACAAAACGCCGGATTACTCTCTCCATAGAACAGATCTCAGCTGTCCATGAAGATATGCTCTATGACCTGCAACTTGATACACAAACATACTCTCCAAACAAATGCGCAGACCTGGTGATACAACACCTCGATTCCAACTGTCAGCCGACTGCCCTTAGCAATCTCAGCAGAGAATTTGGCCATGGTCCTTAAAATAAACACCCTACGTGCCGAAGAGGGCCTTGAATTTATTGGACTCACCTTTGACCGATATAAGTACCTGGTCAAACATGAAGAAATCAATCGTAAGACCTTCTATTCCATCGGTGCCCGCGTTGACGAAAAGCCTATTGGCCTTGCTCTATGCGAAATCGTTTCGCCTGAGATTGCTGAACTGAGATCCATCTTTGTCCTTCCGCAATATAGACAACAGGGAGTAGCACGAGCACTCCTGAACAAGGCTGAAAGTGAAGGGAGACAACGGGGATGCAGTAAATTGCTAGTTCTCTACCAGGACCAGGGGGTTGACAGCGAAGCCCTGGCCCATCTGCTCAAGGTCAATAGCTACTCCCCTCCTGAATTCAGTGGACTGGTATGTAAAAGCCGTGACCGTGGTAAAATCCTTAATGCCCCATTTCTCAAAAAATCCCTCCTGCCCCCTTCCTGTGAGGTCTTTCTCTGGAAAAATCTCCCCCAGGCAGAAAGAACATTCATCAAAGACAGACAAAAACATAGTCCCTGGTACCCGGAAATCCTCTCCCCCTTCAGTAATGAAGCAGAGATTGAATACCTCAACAGTCTGGGTCTGCGTTACCGCGGTGAGATTGCCGGCTGGGTTATTACCCACCGCATCTCAAAAAAAACTATCCGCTACACCACATCCTTTGTTCGGGAAGACCTACAGCAGTATGGTTTCACCGCGCCCCTCCTCATCGAGGCCATCAAGATCCACATGGCAAGCCCCGAAAGCTTTGTGGCCACCGATGCCAGTTTCATCATCCCTGCCAGCTTTGAGGGAATGATCGCCTTTGCCAAAAAAAGAATGCTTCCCTATCTGGAAGAAAGTTTTACTCTCTACAAATGTACAAAAGAACTCAAATAATTTTCTCGTAATCCAAACCTGAATGCAATGTGACAATGGAAAAGAAGATCCAATTGTCTGTTTAACTGTGTCAGTGGTCATGCGCGCCTGAAGCCGCTCCAAAACCCACCGACTTCCAATTGGAGGGCTTTTAGTGACATGCCCCTGTCTAGCTGGTACCCCTTCCAACAACCACTCTCCCCATAAAAGATAATTGATCCATTCCCAATAGTCTTTTATGGTTAACGTTGCTCTCGCATATACAAACATACCAGCTTGCCCAGAGTTGCTGATTTTTTTTGACAGGCTTGCACCTTTTTAATTGTTTTCAGGACATGAGATTGATAGGCTCTAGTGGAGAGAGATTCTATTTTCAATAAAATTCCTATTGTCATGTTTGTCATACACACTAGAATCTTCCCGATAAACTAATTGGCTTTTCGCCATTTTTTTTCAATTCTTTTATCAGCAGCCATAAGGATATGAAGTTCCTTAATAATAATGCTCTTAAAGCAGCCATACGTATTGTTCTTATTTATCTGACCGCTACCGGAATTATCCTTGCGTTGATTCGTTCTCTCAACTTGAAAATCGTTGAGTGGAATGTCGATGATCTCTACATTCTTCAAGACATTTTGTTTCTCTGCCTTACAGCATCCCTGCTCTTCCTCCTTATTTACCGACTCACTGTACAACTTTATCGGAACAATCAATTTACCAGGCAAAACGAAATACGCTATCACTCAATATTTAACAATATGCATAAAGGCGGAGCCGTGTATTGCCCGGTTGACCAGGGGAAAAATTTTGTTTTTGTCGACATCAACTGCAGTGGCGAACAGATCGACCAGGTAAATCGAGAGAAACTGATAGGCCGCAAGGTAACAGAGGTATTGCCAGAAATCAGGGAATCCAATCTGCTTAATGTCATGCAACGCGTCCACGCCACAGGTAAACCCGAATACTTACCAATCTCCCTTTACCAGGATAAGTGTCTGCAAAGTTGTCGAGAAAACTATTTATTCCGGTTGGATTCTGGTGAAGTAGCTGCAATGTACGACGATGTTACTGAGAAAAAGCAACTGCAGGAAAAACTGGAACAATCCAAAGGGGAACTCACCCTTCAGAATAAGATCATCACGCAATTTTTGACGACAGGTGAGGATACTGTCTATCAAGTGGTCCTCCATATTATCATGGAAGCTCTACAAAGCAGTTTCGGAGTGTTCGGTTATCTGAATGAGCAGGGCAACCTGATATGCCCAACCTTAACTGGTGAATACCAGGAATTATACAATATAGAAGATCGGGATATCAATCCTTCTTCCAAGAAATGGATAGATATCTGGGGACTGGCACTTCGAGATGGGAAAACTATGCTGCGCAAAAGCAGTCTTGATGTCCCTGTCGGCCACATACCTCTTCAAAATGGGCTGGTCGTGCCCATCCAATACCTGGAGGAAACTATCGGTATTATCTGCATTGCTAACAAAGATGAAGATTACACCGATGCCAATAGGACCCTGCTGGAGTCTATCTGTTCCTACCTTGCTCCTATTCTCAATGCCCGACTCCATGCCCAATACAGTGAAAATCTCCGCTTCGAGACAGTGGTTGAACTGGTAAAAAGTGAAGCCAGCCTGAAGGAAGCCGAAAAGGTGGCAAAGATCGGCCACTGGGAACATCATTTTGCCACGGGGGCCCTTTCATGGTCCGATGAAGTATATCGAATTTTTTCACAAGACCCCAAAGAATTCAAGCCAAGTGTACTTGCGTTGCTCAAGCAAGTCCATCCAGATGACCGTGAATTCGTAAAGAAAGCGTTCACTGCTGCAATGACCAATAAGACTGGCTATGACGAAATTGTCCACCGGCTTTTACTGGCTGACGGGACAATCAAATTTGTGCATGAACGATGGGTTGCAACGTACAATAACAATGGTGAACCGGTTCAATCTCTAGGAACTGTTCAGGATATAACGGAAAGGATCCATGCAGAGGAAAGTAGCAGAAGATTGGCCACTGCTATTGATCAGGCTGTGGATGTGATCATGATAACCGATGAACATGGAACTATCCAATATGTCAATCCTGCCTTTGAAAAACTGACAGGATATACCAGACAAGAGGCTGTGGGGAAAAACTCTAGAATTCTGAAGAGCGGCGAACATTCTCCAACATTCTATCAAGACATGTGGGCGACCATCAAAAGCGGCATAGTTTGGCACGGAAGATTTGTCAACAGGAATAAAAGCGGAGAACTGTTCACCGAAGAGACTACCATAACGCCTGTCAAGGATGATACGGGACACATTATCAACTTTGTTGCGGTCAAGCATGACATTTCCCGAGAACTGGAATTGGAGCAACAGCTTCGTCAAGCCGTCAAAATGGAAGCAATTGGTACCCTTGCAGGAGGAATTGCCCACGATTTCAATAATATTCTCGGTGCAATCCTCGGTTACACCAGAATGGCCATGGATACTCTTCCCAAAGAGAGCCAGCCCCATCAGGATCTTCAAAAAGTGATTCAATCAGGGGACCGTGCAGCCAGCCTGGTTCAACAGATTCTACTTTTCAGCCGCAGACAGGAAGAGGGGTTCATCCCTGTTCAGGTAGAATTTCTAATTAAAGAAGCAGTCAAAATGCTACGGGCAACACTGCCGGCCTCTATTGTCCTTGAAGAAACAATAGAACTGCATTGCCCGTCAATCCTGGCTGACCCTGCCCAGATCCATCAAATTTTGATGAATATTTGTACCAATGCAAAACAATCCATGCTAGCCAAAGGCGGTACCCTCGCCATAACATTATCAAAACAGGAAGTTGGCACTGATGATCAGGCCTCACCGGCCAACCTCCCTCCTGGCCAATATGTAAAACTTTCAATCAGAGATACGGGTACCGGGATCGCAGCTAACAATCTGCCGCGCATCTTTGATCCTTTCTTCACCACCAAAGGCGTAGGTGAAGGAACCGGTCTTGGTTTGGCGGTTGTGCATGGTATTATTAAGAGTCACCGTGGCGCGATCACAGTGGACAGTGAGCTGCAGCAAGGAACCACCTTTACTCTTTTTTTGCCTGTTTCATCAAAAGAAAACAAAACTGTAAAGTTGGAGAATGGTGAGACTATACCCAATGGAGATGAACATATTCTGGTTGTGGATGACGAGCCCGACATTCTCATAATACGTCAAAGGATACTTAACAATCTGGGATATCAAGTGACTACCTTTTCCAGTAGTATTGAAGCCCTATCCTCTTTTCGGCAGAATCCACTCCAATATGATTTAGTACTGACCGATATGAACATGCCGATTAAAGACGGAAGAACTCTGACAGCAGATATTTTGGATCTCCGTCCTGATATACCTGTCATTCTCTGCACAGGATACTCTGATCTGATCAATGAACAGACCACCAATGAATATGGCATGAAAGCTATTCTCAAAAAGCCGATCACACCGATGGCGTTAGCAAAAACTATTCGCAAGGTACTTGACAATGTCACGAATTCTAATTGTTGATGATGATAAAGTACTCTGCACCATGCTGATGGAGCAGTTACATCGCAATGGATACGAAACGAAATCGTCCAACACCTTGCAGCAGGGGCTTGCTCTGGCACATGGAAAGGACTGGGATGTCATCCTGCTTGATGTCCAAATGCCTGATGGGAACGGTCTTGAATTTCTCTCTGACTTTTCCAATACTCCTTCGTCTCCAGAGGTCATTATTATCACCGGTCATGGAGCAGCTGACGGAGCGGAAAAAGCAATTATCGGTGGTGCATGGAGTTATATAGAGAAGCCGCATGTTATCCGTGACCTTCCCTTGCATCTCACCAGAGCTCTGCAGTTCAGAGAAGAAAAACAACGATTTAAACCTGTACCTGTGGCCTTGAAGCGACAAGCCATCATTGGCAACTCCTGCAGTCTATGCAGTTGCCTGGATCAACTTGCCAGTGCTTCGGCTAGTGATGTAAGTATTCTGCTAACTGGCGAAACAGGCACAGGCAAGGAACTTTTTGCCCAGGCACTGCATGAAAACAGTGACAGAGCCAGCAAACAATTTGTGGTAGTAGACTGTGCATCCCTGCCAGACACGTTGATCGAAAGTACCTTGTTTGGCCATGTCAAGGGAGCATTTACCGGAGCAGAAAGAGCACAGGAAGGGTTGATTCACCACGCCCATAAAGGTACCCTGTTTCTTGACGAGGTAGGTGAGCTGCCGCTGGCCACACAGAAAACTTTTTTACGGGTTCTCCAGGAACGTAAGTTTCGTCCTGTTGGTGGAACAAACGAAATCCACTCCAATTTTCGTCTGGTTGCCGCGACAAATCGCAATTTACCGCAAATGGTCGCAGACGGAACCTTTCGCAGTGACCTATTATTCCGACTACAGGCCATGACTATCAAACTGCCTCCACTAAAAGAGAGGCTGGATGATATCCGGGAGCTAGTCACTTTTTTTCTAGGTAAACTATGTGAACGATATGGTCAGGAAACCAAGGGAATTGGTCCCGATCTCATTGAAGCCCTGATGAACCATGACTGGCCAGGCAACGTCAGGGAGTTATACCAGACCGTTGAACAAATTTTTGCCGAGACCATCGGCATTCCAACTCTATTCAGTGTTCACCTCCCGCAACAACTGCGTGTCAGCCTAGCCCGGGCAACCGTACAGCAAGGTGGAAAAAACAATAAAGAATCTACCTGTTCCCTTCCCCCCTGGAAAGACTATAAAAAACAGACTGAAGCCCACTACTGGGAAAACCTGATGCA
>JAQYVF010000067.1 GCA_030145625.1 Desulfocapsa sp.
CCTGGCTAAGGATTAACAACGTTACCGCCCCCATTATTGCTACTCAAAACGTCCCTTCTCCACTGCTCCTCGCACCGAAATGGCATACGGGTGGTGTTTACGAAGAAATACCGGCATATTGTTGCGCGCATTTCGAGCCGCGGCCATGGATGAATAGAGTCCATAAAACACCAACACAACAGGAGGATCTGATGGCCGTTTCAAGACAACCAAATCATCTACAACCTCCCGGTACTCCTCCTGGGAAATAATTCTTCTCAGGTTTCCCTCTGCCTGATCAGAAGTCAGGACCATCAGCTGTATTGTAAATTGATCATCCATTGCACCAGCCTGCCACTCCTCTCCAGCTCCTATCAGACTGACCAGAACGGGTTCTCCTTGCTTCACGGTGCCCTGTTTCTTTTGTCCTGATAACTGCTTTTCCTGCTCAACGACAATTCTTTTTGTTCCAGCTCCCGGCAGAACTTTGCCACGTGCCAACAATTCTGGAACATCCGGTTCACCGACAACACTTTCCACGATTTCTACCGGAGCAATTTCTACCGGAGTACGTTGAGACGGAACAAGGCCTCCTTCCGGTTCTTTTTCTCCCTGGCTCTCAGAATCAACCGGCAACTGCCCAGCCGTCTCCACTGGTTGACCAGCAACTGTTTCCGGAGGTTCGGTAACAGGAGAGAGAAGAACCGGCTCTTCAACTTCTCTTTCTCTGTCGATAGAAGAAGGATCAATCTTCAGCTCCACAGGAGCTATCGTCATCACCGGTTGGTGATTCTTTTCAGCCGCTGGAATAAGGGGTGCTTTATCTGACTCAATCCACTCAGAAGTTTCTTCTTGACTCACCGGTTCTTGTTCCCTGACCGGCTGCGAACTGACAGTCGGCTCCACCGGCTGTTGTACCTTTTTCACCACCTCTTTATCGTCATCCCCACTAAAAAGGACGATGAGGAACAACACAAAGAGAACCACCCCACCTGCGAGCATTTGTTTTTGTGCCAATGACAATCGTTGCAGAATTCCGGGAACCACCGGTACCATCTCCTCAATAGAACAGGAGTCTTTGACGTGATCCAGCAAAACCATAAATGACGTGTCGGCGTTGGAAGATTGAAGTGATTCCTCGGCAAGGATATTAATCATTCGCAGATTTCCTCTGGCCATGGATGCAATCTTGTCTGCAGCCTCCCTGGTAAACACCTCTCGCGGTTCATCCTCTTCCTGGGGCTGCATACAAAAATTCAGGTACCTCCAGGTATCATCTTCGTCAAGTGGCGAGAGGAAAAATTGTTTTTCACTAATCTGTTCAAAATTACACAGATCCAGCTGTTCAAGATTGGTGCGCAGACTTGCTCTCCCGGCAAACAGCACCTGCAAACCTCCCCCCTCCCTGTTGACATCATCCAAAATTTTACGGATGCGTTCAAGGGTGGCCAGGTACATCTTTTCCGCCTCATCACAGATAATGAGAAGCGACTCTCCCTTCTGACGCAGCGATGCTATCAATTCCAGAAAAATCTTTTTCGCATCAACCCTATTTGCCTCAACAGGAAACTCCACTTCACACTCTTGAGCAGTAATCCTGACAATATCCTCAAAGGATTCAACAAACTGAGGAAGGAAAAGTATCCTGCCGGAGAAGGTCCATTTCTCCTGCAGCACTTTACAGAGCATAGTTTTCCCACTACCCTCTTCACCAATCAAGGTAACCAGAGACACATTCTCTTGAAAGGCGGTCTTCAGGTCATCACAGACGGCTCCCCGTCCACCACCGGAAAAGAATAATGAAGTATTACAATCCTCTTGAAAGGGGGTAGCCCCCTCTATCTTTTGTTCAGTTTGCATAATAAATAGAATAATAATCGTCAATCAAAGCCCGTCTCCTTACAAAAAGACGGAAGCCAACCTCTCTTCCTCACATCAAAAAGATATCACAATAAGAGAAAAAACACTGTATCATTGATAGGTGTAATGCCCCCTTTGAATAAAAAGAAAGGCATTGCTACCATTTTAGCAGCTCCTTTTCTTGAAATGTATACAGAACAGCCCAGCTGTTCAAGGAAATTATAACGGATGTTTGATCCTTTACTTATCGGCATCGTTTTTCTTCTGGCCGGTTTCATCCAGGGAATGACCGGTTTTGGCTCTGCCCTGGTGGCTATCCCGCTGCTCAGCCTCTTCCTTGATATCAAGAGTGCAGTTCCACTCTGTATGCTGAATAGTCTGGTTATCACATCCTTTCTTGCATTAAAAATGCGAAACCATCTGGATAGAAAGAAAATTATCCCTCTCTGCCTGGCAGCCGTTCCCGGAATTTTTGTCGGCTCAACACTTCTCAAGCACACAAGCTCCACTCTCATTCGAATAAGCATGGGAATCCTGCTTATCGTTTATTCACTTTACAGTTTATTCAGCACTCCCAGGCCCATAAAACTGCACAAGGCCTGGTCCTATGTTGCCGGGTTTTCAAGCGGGGCAATAGGAGCAGCCTTTAGTGCGGGAGGACCTCCAACCATCATCTACACGACGCTTAACGGCTGGAGCAAAGATGAAATCAAAGCAACACTGAGTGGATTTTTTCTATTCAGCTCGTACCTGACAGCTTCGGCCCACGCCATAAGCGGACTCACCACCCTAGAAGTTTTCTCTTATTTTATGATCTCTGCCCCTTTTGTCCTGTTGGGTACGGTAATCGGCTCAACATGTTATGGTCGAGTCTCTCATAATCTTTATTTACAACTGATATTTACCTTTCTCGTACTCATGGGTATTATGATGATCATCACCTGAAACAGAATCACAGAATTCTTCTACTCAACGAGGAAACAATGAATGGAGCTGAACTGCTGGTCCAATGCCTTGAGAATGAAGGTGTCGACATAATTTTTGGTATCCCCGGAGAAGAAAACCTGGCCTTTCTCGAGGCCTTGCGTTCATCCTCCATTCGCCTGGTTCTCACCCGGCATGAACAGGCCGCCGGTTTTATGGCCGCGACCTATGGAAGGCTCACCGGCAAACCAGGTGTCTGCCTGTCAACCTTGGGACCTGGTGCCACTAATTTTGTTACAGCAGTCGCCTATGCCCTGCTTGGCGGTATGCCTGTGGTTTTCATCACAGGCCAGAAACCCATAAAAAAGAGCAAGCAGGGACGATTCCAGATTCTCGATGTCGTCCGGATGATGGAACCACTCACCAAATTCACAAAACAAATTGTCAATGCCGGCAACATCCCCCCGCTGATTCGCGATATTTTCCGAATTGCAGTGGATGAGAAACCAGGACCGGTACACATTGAATTGCCAGAGGATATTGCAGCAGAAGAGGTGGACAGAACACCCTTCACCTGCCATTCTTCTTTTCGCCCCCTGGCTGACCCGGAATCCATTGCCAGAGCCGCAAGTAAAATTAAAGAGGCCAAATATCCACTCCTCCTCCTTGGTGCTGCAGCTAAACGGCCTCACATCTGTGCCGCAGCCAGAGAATTGGTCGAGGCCACAGGTATCTATTTTTTCACTACCCAGATGGGAAAAGGGGTTATCGACGAACACTCACCCCACTGCCTCGGAACTGCTGCCCTGTCTGATCATGACTATATCCACTGTGCCATTGATCGTGCAGATGTCATCATTAATGTTGGTTACGATGTAGTAGAAAAGCCACCGTTTTTCATGAATCAGGGATCAATGCAAGTGATTCATGTCAATTTTTCTTCGGCCGACATCGATGACATCTATTTCCCTCAATACGAAGTTATCGGTGATATCAGTCACAGCCTGAATACACTGCGGGAGAAACTCCTTGAAAACCCCAATAAAGATAACGACTATTTCCATCGGATCCATCTGGAAATTAACACCCATGTCTTTCAGGATCAGGGACATGATTCCTTTCCCAACACCCCTCAACGTATAGTCAGTGATATCAGAAAAACCGTTGCCGACAGTTCCATAGTCTCCCTGGATAACGGGATGTATAAAATTTGGTTTGCCCGTAATTACAAAGCGACCTCTCCCCACTCCCTGCTCCTGGATAATGCTTTGGCCAGCATGGGAGCAGGTTTTCCGGCGGCGATTTGTGCAAAATTGGTCCACCCAGAAAAGCAGGTGGTTGCCGTCTGTGGTGACGGCGGTTTTATGATGAACTCCCAAGAAATTGAGACAGCAATCCGTCTGAAACTGCACCTGGTTATCATCATCTTGCGAGATGACGGCTATGGAATGATTAAATGGAAACAGGCAGGAATGGAGTTTCCTAACTTTGGCCTTGATTTTAGTAACCCTGATTTTATACAATATGCTGAGAGCTATGGAGCCCAAGGATACCGAATCACTGAAAACGACACGCTCACCACCCTGTTATCTCAATGTCTCAACAGTCCTGGTCTCCATCTCATTGAGGTTCCGGTTGACTATTCCGAAAATGAAAAAGTGTTTCAGAGGGAACTGCAGAATAAAACCTGTCTTCTCTAATGTAACACTCTTAACCGATCGATACCACGCCCAATCACGTTGCCCACTGGAATTATAGTCCTTTACCAATATGACTAAACTGTTCTCTCATTATCGCCTTCTGGCAATGGTTATCTGGATTCTGGCTGTTACCGGATCTCTTGCCTGGAACAGGGTAGATAACACCCGTGAACAGAACGCCATTGCCCTGGAAACCGCCAGGGCATTTTTTGAACAGATCATGGCATCCAGACGTTGGAATCTCATGTACGGAGGAGTCTATGTCTACACCACTGAGCAAGCTCCTCTCAATCCATACCTCCCAAAGGACAAGCAATCCATACGAGATGAAAAGGGCCGTAGCCTCACCCTGATCACCCCCGCCTCCATGACCAGGCAAATTGCAACCATCAATCAACCGGAAGGACAAATCCACTTTCATATCACCAGCCTTACGCCTCTTCGTGAGGCAAACGCCCCCTACCCCTGGGAAATCCCATGGCTGAAATCCTTTAACATTGGAGTCAAAGAACAAAGTAGTTTTGTCGAAAACAAAGAAGGGAAGATCTTCCGCTATATGGCACCTCTGATTTTTGACAAATCATGTCTTCCCTGCCATGCAGCTTTTGGGCAACAAGAAGGTTCCATTCGCGGAGCCATCTCCGTCAGCCTGCCCATACGATTCCACAAATCACCTTGGCCACTCATCCTCAGCCATCTCTTTGTCGCCTTGATTGGCCTGGGAGGGATCTTCTTTTTTGGTGGTCGTCTTGCCCAAAGCCGAAGAAATATTCTGCAAACAAACAGACAGTTGCAACAGGAAATCGAAGAGCGTAAACAGACTGAAAAAGAACTCCTTACCATCAAAGACAACCTGGAAAATCTCATCAACAACCGTACATCCGAACTGCGCCGAACCAATGAGACTCTTGATGCCAGAATCAAAGAACAACAAAGCATCGAGGCTTCTCTTGTTACCATCAACGATGAATTTATTCAGATATTTAATAGTGCTCCAGACGGTATGCATATAATCGATCGTCACTTCAATGTTGTTCGCGCCAACAGGGCATTTTGCCGTCTCACCGGAAAGAAACTGGAGGAAATTCAAGGTCATAAATGCTACGATGTCCTGGCCGGAAAACTCTGCCACACGGACAAATGTCCTCTTACCAAAATACTCGGAGGCGCAGAACGAGTCGAAGTTGAAGGAAGAAAAACATGCCATGGCGGAGAGATCATCCCCTGCGTTGTCACAGCGACGCCCTTTCGGAACCCAGCAGGAAAACTTATGGGGATTATTGAAGTAACAAGGGATATCAGCAACTGGAAAAAAATTGAGCAGTCTCTCTCATCAACAGCCAAGCATCTACGAATCAGAAACCAGGAACTTGAGGATTTCACCCATGTCATCTCTCACGATCTCCAAGAACCTTTAATGCTCATCAGGGCCTTTAGTGAAAGGATTCGCAACAAGTGCTTCGCAACCCTTCCAAAACAGGGACAGGCCTATCTTGAACGTATAGAAAGTTCGACCAGGCGTATGCAAAACCTCATAGACGGGTTGCTCCTCTACTCCAGAGTCAGCAGTAAAGCCAATCCCTATGAACCATTGGATCTCAACACAATCGTCGCCTCAGCGCTTGATGACCTGAGCCTCAGGATTGAAAAGAACCAAGCCACCATCACCGTAGAAGAAAATCTTGGCACCATAGAGGCCGAACCGCTGCAGATGAGACAATTGTTTCAGAACATTATTGGGAATAGCCTTAAATATCACCACCAGGAGCGTAAACCGAACATTACAATTCAGCGCCTGCCGTTTTCCGATACAGTGAACAACCAGAATTTTATCCGTATCAGTATCCGTGACAACGGAATTGGCTTTGACCCAAAATTCCAGGAGCTCATTTTTGATATCTTTCAACGCCTTCATACCCGGCAGCAATTCCAGGGAACCGGTATAGGCCTTTCCATCTGTAAAAAAATTGTTGACCGGCACCAGGGAACCATTACAGCCAAAGGCACTCCAGATCAGGGTGCCGAATTCATAATCACCCTTCCCCCCGTTCAGAGAAAGCCTCATAACGAAGAGAGCAATCGTGACAACAGCCTGATAGACATTGTTATGAATCGGCGATAATAATTGCCCAATAACCATCAAATTAGGTATTTCTACCTATTGACCACTTGCCTGCAGAATAGTATATTCGATGATGTAATTTTAAAATCTCATTCTTGCAGTCCTAATAAAGAAGAGTCTCTTAATAGCGTTGCCAACTATCTAACGTATTCCACATAAAAAAATTTCGACAACAACGTACAAAGGACCATTCGCATAACACCCTCAAAAGCATTAGGTTAGCCCATGTCCCACACCATCCAAAAAGAACGACGAAAGTTTAAACGCTATCGTCCCAAAGGCGGTACCATAGCAATCAACGACCATGCCCTTGGCCCGGTTATCAACATCAGCATGGGAGGCTTATCCTTCCGGTATCTCGAAGGATGTTCAACTAAATCATCTTCTAACTCCCTTGGTATCTTTCTCGGGTCAGATGATATTCTCATTGATCACATTACCTCCAAAGTAATTTCAGACCAACTTATCCCCCAAGAATCCCTTTTTTTGAAAACATCCACCCGACAACGCTCTATTCAATTTCTTAATCTCAATGAAAGACAGCGCCAGAATCTGGAAGATTTTATCAACGAAAAGACTCAAGGGACTTACTGAAGCGATCTTCCCTCAGATTTGTTCCATACCATTCCTCTCCCGTCAAGACATCCAGTAACCTATCACCCCCAAATGGATTCGTACGGCCGCAACTTTCTTTTCGTTGACAACAGAAGAAATTGTACCCTCGCATCTTTTTCTTCATGGAAAGCAGATTGACAAAGCCTATCTCTTCCCGTTAGTGTTGCGCATGCCTATTTTTCAGCTCACCGATTCTCCTCTATTTCCTCATCCTTCACTGGCAGAGGATAACGGACTTCTTGCCGTTGGAGGCGATCTCTCAATAGAAAGATTGCTGGCAGCGTACTCTCAGGGAATTTTCCCCTGGTACTCTGAGGGAGAGCCTCCCCTCTGGTGGTTCACTGATCCAAGACTGGTCATCTTCCCAGAGGAATTCAAGGTATCAAAACGACTGGCTCGGACGTTGCGAAACACAAATTTCCGTATCACATTTGACAAAAATTTCGAGCGTGTCATCACCTCCTGCGCTAACATCAGAACAGAGAACGGAGAAGAGACATGGATCAATAAGGATATGCAAAGGGCCTACTGCCAACTCCACCGTTCGGGATATGCCCACTCGGTGGAATGCTGGCAAGAAGATAACCTGGCTGGCGGGCTGTACGGTATACGTTTAGGAAATATCTTTTTTGGTGAATCCATGTTCACCAGGATCAGTAACGGATCAAAAGCAGCAATCATAGCATTGGTAAAGCACCTGCAGCAACAGGGGGTTGCACTCATCGACTGTCAGATGACCACCAGCCACCTCATATCATTCGGAGCCCGCGAAATTCCAGGAGCTGAATTTCGCCACTTGCTTCAACTCCACATAAAACAATCTACTCCTCAGGAAAACTAAAAACAATGAAACAGGCGAATACAGCAGAACGATGTGACGGGTGCGGCAAGGTCACACAATTGCAGGAAACCCACGGCAACGAGTTTTGTGACAATTGTCTCATGCTTGCCACTACCATGCAGGAAAGGCCTGAAACCATCAAACGGATCTGCGCCCTGATCAAGTCCGATCTCCAGCAGAATGACACAAAGAACAAAGAGTGTCCGACCAGCCCTCTACTCGAACTCCCGGAAGTGCTCGATGCCGTCCGTTATCGTACACGAGACAGGGAATTAAACACTTGGTATGTCTCTATCAGTGAACTGGAAGGGAATCCTGTGGAGATTTTTGCCTCCACAGCATTTGACCGCGACGACCACCTTCAATCCCGTATCTCCAATCTCACCACCATCACCCGACTCACCTCCTTAATCCTCCGTCATGTTTTTCTCGGTGAAGTCCTGACACTGGAAAAAACCATAAAACAGCTGCACAGAAGCTCCAGACAGAAAAACGATCTCCCAGACATGCTGACCAGTGTTCTACAGAGTTACAGCAGAGATATTGAAGAAGAGACAAAGACAAAACAGATATAAAAAAAGTTCATGTGCCAAGCATATAAAGATAAAACTGGAGAGGTTAATACTCAAAATCAAATTCATAGAGCAGGCCGGATTTATCGAAGTGCCGCAAGACTTTTTTCAAGATGTAGAGGTTGGGAACCTGGAAGCTTAACTCCCAGTCCGGGTTAGGGGTGGGTGCTTTGGACAAGACCATGAGATCAAGAATTCTCATCTCTTCCGGAGCCACTCCCACCAGCATCATAATCCGCTGCCGGGTTGTGGCCATAATGACCAGAGACTGTGGTTTGTCAACTCTTGTCTCTCGCAGGTTCCAGCGAAGGTCAACGATATCCTCTCGCTGAAATCTGACTTTCTGCAACTGGGGACAATCTTTTTTATGGAGCGAAAGACCTCTTTCGCTAAGGAGTGCGAACAATCCTTTATCTGTGGGATTTGGCTTACAACAAGCTGAAATCTTAACAGCGATGGGGTCAATACTTGTCAACTCCACTTTATTAAATGCCCCGGTTGGGTCCACCAGGGGCGAGTGTCCGTCGTACAGTTCCTGCTTGACCTGCCGGATCAGAGTGGACAAGCGCAGTCGACCCTCCCCTAAATGGACATAGAGTTGATCCAAATCGGCCAGAGAAAAATGCTCGAGAATCTTCTGTAGATCTTCCTTATTCAGGAGATCAAAGGGCAATCCGTACCGGAGCATCTCCTGATTGACAATGGACAGCCCTATTTCCTGGGAGAGAAGCTGTCGACGGTGACGAAAAGTTCGAGAGAGCTCGGCTCGTGCCCGGGGAGTCTGACAGAGTTCTAGCATGGACGGTTGAAACTGGAGAGGATGCTCTACTCGCAAAATCCGGATAACATCTCCATCACGCAACTGATGATCACTGGGAAATTTCCGCCTGCCGATCATTGCACCGGTACAACTATGGCCGATCTCTGTATGTACCCTAAAGGCAAAATCAAGCACTGTGGACTTTGCCGGAAGACAGATCAAGTCCCCTCCCGGCGTGTAAGTATAAATTTCTTTTTTCCCACTGGCGGCAATAACCTTTCGGTACGAACCTGAGTCCTCAGAACCTATCACATCAAAAAGCTCTTGTATTTCTTTAATAAAACGACGCTGAGTAGTACTTTTTGAAGTCCAGTCCTTGAACAATCCTCTCTGAGCACGACGAGCCATATCTTCTGTACGAATCTTGAACAGATACTTTTCTCCCTTTATATTCGTTCTTGCATGCAGTCCCTGATATCCGGTGGGTTTAGGATTAGCAATAAAATCACGGATAGTTCGCGGAATAGGAGGAAAAGTCTGATTCAGGATGCCAAGCATGGAGTAACAGGACTGGATATCATCGACCATGATCAGTATTTCAAGGGGATTGTCTATCTGTTTACGCAGGATACGATTCGAGGTATCATAATAGGCCCAGAGTCCCTTGGTTCGTATGGAAATACCACAGTTCAACCAGACTTCTCTGGTATTCTGTTTCAGCGCACTCACAATATCCAGGGCTGCAGGAGACCGCTGTAACTGACGTATCTGGCTGAGCAATTTCGAGCCCTGCTTTGGAAATTTAAAGGACAATGCCAGACTATACATTTCTCGTTTCAAACTGAACAGGCCCAAAACTGAAGCCAACGGTGCATAGATATCTAAAGTTTCATCAGAAATTTTCTGCCGCTTATGTTTGGGCATGGCACTCAGTGTGCGAAGATTGTGAAGTCGGTCAGCAAGCTTCACCAGCATCACTTCCGGCCGAAGAGCTGCGCCTGAAAAAATCTTGCGATGTACCTTTTTCGACAATGTCTGTTTGTCACCGGAATGCTGCGTAACCTTGGTACATCCTTCAACAATGGCTTCCACATACGAACCAAATTTTTCACCAACCAGTTCGATAGTTACCTCCTCCACATCTTCAACCGTATCATGGAGGAGAGCTGCCGCCAAAATCTCAGGATCCACCACATCCATCTCTTCAGCCAGGATCCTTGCCACGGAACAAGGGTGCATAATATAGGCCTCACCAGAGCGGCGCCATTGATTATCATGAGCATCCGTTGCAAAATCCAGAGCATCCCAAAACACATGCCCTCTGGGTGCAGCCCCCAGCAATCGCCTCATCTGGCTACGGTACAATTCAAGATCAAAAGGAATATACTGCATATTTTTTTGTGATTAATATAAAGGAACGAGGAATCAAATTGCTTTTTGAGCGATCATGACTATCCTACAAAATAATAATGGTACGAGTATTCATTCGTTGTTCAACTCTACCAAAACTCAAACTGCTTGAAAAAGCAAAAAAACATGACAAAAAAAAGAAGCTCCCATCGTAACATAAAATCAAAGCGTCCTTCCCGTCCCCGGGAAAACAATCAGAAACAGGAACAAGAAGAGATAGTTAAGCACAACCTGCTGACTCTCCTTTACAATAGCGCAGAATCATTGAGAAGCAAGGATATTCTCCGACAGCTCAATCTTGAGCGTTCGGCCGGCAAATCCCTCTATAATCTCTTGACCCATCTGACAAAGAAAAAAATTTTAAAAGAGACCGACAAACAGTGTTACCACCTGGGCCCCAAACATGGCCTGGCTGAAGGTATCCTGGACCAAAATGCTCGTGGATTCGGTTTTGTCACCGGACTCACATCAAAAACAAATCCACCCAACTATTCAAAAGATCCTTTCCTGTCACCCAGCAATATAGGATCTGCCCGGCACGGTGACAGAGTCCTGATCCACGTCTTTAAAGTAAAAAAAGATGGTCGCCCAGAGGCAGAAGTCATTACCATACTGGAGCGCGGCAGAGATCACCTTGCCGGTTTTGTCACAAAGGAACCTGGAAAAATTATCGTTACACCGGAAGATCCGCACTATCCTTTTTCCATCCTCCTGACCGGAAAAATCCCAAAAACCCTGCAAGATGGCGATGCAGTTATTGTTCAAATCACCGATGAAAACATTGGAGCCAATCTCCAAGAGGGGAGCCTGCTTGAGATCTTGGGAAATCCCGATTCTGTAGATGTACAAATGCGGCTGGTAATCGAAAAATTCAGCCTGCCCCATGAATTCAGCGAAGAAACACTTCGTCAAACCAAGGCAATTTCGGAAGAGATTACCCCTTCAGCTAACAGACTTGACCTTCGAGATATTACCCACGTCACCATTGACGGTGAAACAGCCAAAGATTTCGATGACGCCATTGCAGTGCAAAAGATACGAACAGGTTTCCGTCTCTACGTTTCCATTGCCGACGTCAGTCACTATGTTGCACCGGGATCAGCGCTTGACAAGGATGCCTATCAACGAGGAACTTCCGTCTACTTCCCTGGGCGAGTAGTACCCATGTTGCCGGAAAGACTCTCCAACGACCTCTGCAGCCTGGTACCAAACAAAGATCGTTATGCTTTCACCGCCATTCTGGACTTTGACAGACAAGGGCATCTAAGAGGAAAACAATTCACGAAGTCAATTATTTGCAGCAAAAATCGTTTCACTTACACCACTGTTAGACAGATCCTTATTGATCGTGACCCAAAGGTTCGCAAAGCACACAAGCCCTTCCTGACTCCCCTTAAATGGGCGCAGGAATTGGCTACCCAACTGATGCATATCCGCGAAAAACGGGGATCCATCGGTTTCACCATTCCAGAACCTTTCATTGGCCTTGATGCAGAGGGCAGAATCGCATCCATCAGCCGGTCAGAGAGAAACTTTGCCCATCAACTGATCGAAGAATTCATGCTTGCAGCCAATGAAGCCGTGGCAGAGACCTTTAGCGAGCAACATCTGGATGGCCTCTATCGAATCCACGAACGTCCGGCCCCCGAGAAAGTACAGGAGTTCGTTGAATTTGCACGCACTCTCGGCCTTGACCTCCCTCCCCTGCGCCAGGACCCGGACTGGTTCGGCCAGGTTCTAGGTCTAGTGAAAGACTCACCCAAAGAATATGTAATCAACAACCTCCTCCTGCGAGCCATGCAGAAGGCCCGTTACGATAGAAAAAATGTGGGCCACTTCGGACTTGCAGCAACCGATTACACCCATTTCACCTCACCCATCCGTCGGTATCCTGATCTCACCGTGCATCGTACGCTACAGACTTTTCTCCAACGCAAGGTATCAGTACGGGTGAAAAAAAAGGCCGAAAAAATCTCCACCAAAGACATGGGCTCTGCCCTTTCCATCCGAGAGCGTGTTGCCATCAGTGCAGAGCGGGAGATGAACGACAGGCTCAAAGTTCGTTACATGAAGGATAAAATAGGAGAGGAATTTGAAGCGGTGATTGCAGGTGTGAACAGTTCTGCCATCTTTGTCGAACTCTTAGACCTCTTTGTGAGCGGTGGAATTTCACTCTCAACCCTGAAAAATGACTATTACATCTTTGATGGCCGCCATCATCGTATTCTTGGAAAACATAGTGGAAAGACCTTCCAACTCGGTGACCTCATCAGAGTCCGCCTGCAAGATGTCGACACCACAAAAAATCGTGTTTATTTCAGCCCAGTCCTGGCGCAAGAGGAAGAAGCATAAGCATCTCCTTTACTATTGATACTTGACTTGCACGATTATTTCGCCTAAATAAGTTTACGTATCAGATAGTAAATCCTTACAGACTTTTTCAACCGTTTCTCTGGAGGACTCGAACATGGAAGAAATAAATTGGCTCACCACTATTTTAGGCAATCCCTTTGCTAAAGGCCTGGCTCTTGGTATTCTTTTCTGCATTATTGTTTATGTAAGAGGTTTTCTGCGTCGCCGCGAACTGAGCAAGGAAGTCGGAAGACTGCGCACCCACCTGCATACAAAGCTTGAAATTGATGGGAAGGAAAACGAACGGCGCAAACAGGAACTTAAAATCCTGAGACAGGAACGGGACAACCTTCGGATCACCGTCCAGTCACTGAATCAAAAACCTGGCCGCAAAGAAATTCGCCAATATTATGTCTATCAGACCGCCTTGGATATCATGTTTGAAAAAGCTCCTGGTTTTGCACCTGCCTGGCAGATCACCCTCAAAGAAGCCGAAAATCTCTTTGAAAAATCGGAAAGAGGTGTAGTTCCCCTGCTGAAACGACTAATGCCCACCAGCCCCGACAAACAGGTAGAAGAGTACGAGAGACTGAGCAGGGTCTCCCTCGAAGATAATCTGGCCAAGGCCTGATAACATAACATGGAAAGATTCATCTGCGAGATGTGTGAAAATTTTCGAAATCGGAGTTTATCTCCCCGACAAGGGCGTATTATACAAAAACATCTTGTTGTTTAATGTGATATATACTTAGCCTGCTTAGACGCTTATTTTTTTCAAGTCTAACAATGCTGATTAATAACGAAATTCGCGTTCCTTTACTCAAACAAAAAATCCTTTGGCAACGGCTATGAGACAGAAAAAAACTGTTTCATAGCCGTTTTGCTTTCCCCTTTCTCCATAAAGACTATGTCTATTAATCGCCACCTCCTTGACAATATCGCCATCGTCCTGATGCGCCCCAAATACCCTGAAAATATTGGTGCCGCAGCACGAGCGGCCTGGAACATGGGTCTGACCCGACTAATTGTTGTGGCAGATGAATATCCCGACCATGAGCGTATGGCCAAGATGGCTACCCACAATGCCGCACACCTCCTTGACTCCATGGAGTTTCACCAAGATTTAGGAGACGCCTTAAGACCATTTTCCCAGGTTGTTGCCACCACTGCCCGCAGAGGCCGCCAACGCATTCTGCAAAATACTCCCAGAGATGTCATGGAGACCATCCTTCCCCTGCTCCCTGAAAATCAGGCTGCCTTTCTTTTTGGCCCGGAAGACAGTGGTCTGACCAATGATGATCTGAAATACTGCCAACTCATTTCATCCGTCCCCACTGCCGATTTTTCTTCTCTCAACTTGGCCCAGGCTGTGGGAATCCATTGCTACGAAATCTATCAGGCCATCGTGTATGGAGAAAAAAAGGTCGCTTCGGCACGCAAAATTGCCAGCTCATTCGAATTGGAGGGCATGTATGACCATGTGGAAAAGGCCCTCTTACAGGTCGATTTTCTGCAAGACAAAAGCCATTCCTACTATATGCGCAATATCAGACAACTCTTGAATAGAAAACACCTGAACTCCAAAGAGGCGAACATCATCCGTGGAATCTGCCGTCAGTTTCTCTGGTATACATCTACCTCAAACGATTCGATACATACTGAAAATAAACAACAGTGAATAAGCCGTCTCCATACAAAAAGAGTTCCATACAATCAAAGATCCTGGTCGGACTGCTCCTTTTCAGCCTGCTGACCATCCTCTCCTCCGGATTCCTGCTCAAAAAAGGAATCAGGTTCGATTCCTTTACCATTGGCCCGGCAACCCTCTCTGATTTTTCTCTGCAATGGACAGACAAACTCGAACTGCAGATAAATACAGTTACGATTGCCAAGGACACCAAAAAAACATCCTCGCCAGACCTCAATTCTATCAGCGGGATTATCAAAACAATCCAACGCTGGGGCAGCCTTTTTTCCAAGATTGCAATCAAAAAGTTCAGCGCCGAAGAGCTGACAGGTACCATCTACTTTGATCAGTATGCTGAACAGGAACCAAGTTTTTTCACCCTGACCTCCAAAGATTTTGCATTCCGATCAGACCTGAGCATGGAGATGGACATCCTGGTTATTTCTATCAAAGAGGCGACCAGCAAACGATTCAACTCGCACGCAACAGGACAAATACGCTTCAATCCCCAGACAGAACAACTTACCGGAATCCTTTCTGCAAATCTTGCTGGTGCCCTCCCCATATCCTTGGAATTTACTGCAGATCAGCAACAGATATCGTTTCAGGGCCAGGGAACCGGTAACATTACAACAATCACTCCCTTTGTCGACCTGTTCGGCCTGGAGCACAATATTCAACGCTGGATCACCGACTACCTGCGTGGAAGCAGCTATACCCTTAAAACATTTACCGGTGTACTCCCCTGGAATAAGCCTCAGACTATCCTAGAGACCCTTCACGCAGAAGTCAGGGTAAATGAGTGTGCATACACCATTAGCCCCGGTCTTGCACCGATCGAAACTGACTTTACGGATGTGGTCTTCAATGGAGGGGTTCTGACAATTACTCCCCATAACCCATTTTTTTATGGTCAAAGTGCTGGAGATAGCTGGCTTGATATCAACTTTAACGACTTGGCTAACATCATCCTCACAGCCCATATCAAGACTCTGGCCAAGGCAAACGACGACATCCTGACCCTGCTCAAGTCCTATGGCATCCCACTTCCTTTCAAACAAACGGCAGGTAAGACCAGAACAGACTTAACCCTGGGAATCAATCTTAATAAACTTGAAGTGATAGCCAGTGGAATATTTGTAATCGATGAGGGGGCCATTGAATATGACCTCAAAAACTATGATGTGACAAATGCCAGGTTCATACTCCAAGATAGTACTATCACCATAGAACACGCATCTATTCATTTTGAAGAGCTGTTTTACGCCAATATCACAGGCATATACAAAATAACAGACGCTACAGGCGACCTGAATATTACGTTGGAGCAATTCATTTTCAAGAGCAAATTCTCCACCCTGACTCTCAATGAATCCAAGGAACGACCTGTAATTCGATACCACATCCGACCTGACGGCCACTCACTGGATGCTGAGGCCTCTTCCTGGGAGCTAGATGCCACACAGCTGAACCTTGGGGCTTTCAGGGCTCCCTTTTCACCCAGCAATCTCTCCGGCACCCTTCCTCCCACCTTACTAAACATCCCACCCGGCATATCTGCACAGATATCCGGTTCATTCTCCATCAAGGAGAAACAGATCAACTTTCACAGCGACCTTTTCCAGTATGCGGAGAAAGACCTGCTCCTGGAAAAATCCAGTGTTCCGGTTTCCATTCACTTTGATCAGGAGTTGACAATCCAGACAGAGAAGACATCTTATTGGAGACTGAATACTATCCCAACGACTCTTTACCCCTCCAAGTTCAAGTATAAAGACAATGTCCTCTCCATAATCAATGGCCAAATAAGCTATGGTCATTTCTTTGACAGTAAAATTTCAGGACAGTACGACAAATTGTTAAAGCAGGGGAACTTCCTTCTTGAGGATCTCCAGATCAAAGAAAAAAACATTGGTTATCTACTCGGATCGAACAGTGGCATTCCAATCGAAGTCTATAACCAGAACGACAAGTTAAGCATCAAGGTTCCGGAACTGGACCTGACGATAAGTACAGGCCAAAACAAGAGCTGGTCGGCAAGCTTTAATGACCTGGCAGCCATCCATCGCCATTCAGCACTCTTGCAGAAATACCTGCTCGATGCAGGCAACCTGACAATTTCTTCAGAAAATGGCAAAAAGCCATATAGCTTTTCTGCCAACATTCCCTACCACTACCCATTTCTGATCGAGGATGACAAACCAGTCACCCACTTTAACATCGTCGGGGAAATTAGCGACCAGGAGCTCAGGGCCACAGTGAATGAGGGCTTGCAGGTACAGTACAGTGATCACTTGGTCATCACATCAAAAGACCTTGGTTATAATGTTCCCATTATTCTCAAGTTTCTTAAAGAGCGTCCCAAGCCTGCAGTCACAGCTTCTCAAAAGAGCAAAGCGTTCTTATGCACAATAGACGCAAACAACAGCAATCTTTTTTTCAGGCCAGGCAACCAAATCCTGGCTGACCGGATGCATGTCGAGTATGTCGATGGCAAAACCAGCATGCATCTTGAACACGGACAAGGCAATATCAATCTCGATATCGATATCGAAGGAGACACCTTCTCCCTGGCTGGACAAGAGCTCAACGACATCTTTATGGATGCATTATTTCAAGATGCTACATTCCAAAACGGGGACATGAGTCTGATTGCCAATGGATCCTTCCACAAATTTTCAACCCTGATCAAGATCAACGACACCATCATCAAAGATTTCAGCCTGTTGAACAACACCCTGGCTCTCATCAATACCGTGCCGGCCCTCATCACCTTTTCCCTGCCGGAATACAACATCAAGGGCTTACCTATCAATTCTGCTGTTGTCGGAATGGTCATCGAAGAAGGAATAGCAACATTTGAATCCTTCGCAATCAATTCCCCCGAACTCAACATAATCGGAAATGGTTGGATCGACTTCCCTCAAAAACTGATAAACATGGATTTCAATCTCATCACCCAGGCAAAGGCGAACATGAACAAAATCCCCCTGATCGGCTATATCCTCGTCGGTAAAGAGGAACGTCCCTCCATCACTGTCCAAGCTTCCGGCGACCTGCTCAACCCCGAGGTGAAGAACTCAGCATTCCGCGAGGTAACTGCCCTGCCCTTCTCCATCCTCTTTCGTACCTTGTCTCTCCCAGCTCACTTATTGGACCCAAAAACCAATGTTACAGAGGAGAGGGAAAATGAAGAAAACTCAGAGCCTCCCCCACTCCAGTCACCTGAGCAGGAATCTTTTCACGAGAATTAAATCCAGCTTCCTGGGTAGGAAGTCAATAGAAGTATCCCTGCTGATGCCTTTCATATGGGCCTGGAACCAGTCTGACTCTCAGGCACCAGCCTCCGTGAAACAAAAACGTAACTCGAGCTACACTTTTTACATCAACTTCACTTGGTCAAACTTACAACCTCACAAAACAAGCGTCCCCTATCCACATAGAATTACAAATAAACACCAACACCCTACAATCTTAACTGCAACGTCTCCAGTAGGTGGCATTTTTTTTGCATGAGATTCTATGGTAAGCTGACAAGACAATGAATCAATCATGAGGTAACAAGGTGATAGCCGCAACTCAATCAGCACTTTCCGCGCTCCAGGCATTTGGCACCAAACTCCAATCCAATGCCAACAATATTGCCAATATCTCATCAGAAGGATTCAAAAAAACACGGGTCACTCTGGCAAACCAGGAACCACAAGGTGTAAGAACCTCTGTAGATAAGATAGATACACCTGGAACTGTAACCTATGAACAAACAAGTGCTGGTATGCAATTTGTTGAACTTTCCAATGTCGACTTAGGCCAGGAACTTCCAGAGACCTCCATGAACACCCGTTTCTATCAGGCAAACCTCAAAACATTAGAAGCCACCGATGAAATGCTGGGGAGTCTCCTCAAGCTCAAAGCCTGACTGTTCAAATAAAAAAACCCACAGAGCTAACAATTTTCCTCCTCAACCCCCTGTAAGGGACACTCCTTACAGCGGGGTTTTTTCTTTTTGCAAAACTCCTTGGCCACAGCAACAATCAATGCATGATATTCATTAAAAAGAGACGCATCTTCAGGTAGTCGTCCCATAAACTCCTCCTGAAGACTATGATAATCGCTCTCTTCCGGCACCAACTGATGGCGTGAAAAAACACGATGGGTATAGGTGTCGATAACAAACACCGGCTGATGAGCCGCATAGAGGAGAATAGAATCTGCTGTCTCCGGGCCAACCCCTTTTACGGAGAGAAGATTACTCCGGCTACTTTCCAGGGTGTCGTCAAAAAGACGCTCCAATTCCCCCTCATACCGATCTTCGATCATCTGCAAAAGATTTTTTAACCTTTTCGCCTTGATATTATAATATCCCGAGGGCCTGAGATACTCGGCCAGATCGTCCAGCGGAAGATGCAAAAGAAGAGAAAAGGAAAGCAGACCGGCACCCTTAAGATTTCCGATTGCCTTTTCAACGTTGACCCAATTGGTATTCTGAGTCAAAACTGCCCCGACCATCATCTCCAAAGCTGTTTCTCCAGGCCACCATTTCTGAGGACCGAAGAACTCATACAGCCTGTCATAGACCTTCAAAAAAGCATCATTTTTTTCTTTACTCATTACATCAGCCACAATCCCTGACACAGTATAACAATGTTCGTTAACCAGGCACCTCAACCCTTTTTAAAAACGAAGAGCTGAGTCATTTAGTCTCCCAGACAGACCCCTATTTCCCTGGCCGTAAACACTTTATCACTCTTCAGATCAACTTTTTTCCTGGATTTCACAGCATCGGCCAACGGGACAGAACACATATGAGGAGAGGCCAACGCCACCATGTGACCAAAAATCCCATCTTCCACAAGACGTACTGCTGCTGCCCCAAAGCGCATGGCCAACAATCTGTCAAAGGTAGTTGGTGACCCTCCACGTTGCAGATGCCCCAAGACCAGAGAACGGGTATCTTTTCCTGTGCGTAGCCGAACCTCAGAGGCCACCCATTCCCCAACACCACCAAGGACCACCTCACTGCGCCCAAGCTCTCCTTCACCCTTATCAATAACCTGCCCACCCAGGGCAACAGCCCCTTCAGCGACCACAACAATGGCATAATCCTTTTCATGGAGTTCATTGTTCGTTATTTTTGCACAGACCTTTTCCATATCAAAGGGAATTTCCGGGATAAGAATGACATCTGCTCCGCCTGAGATACCGGAGTAGAGGGCAATCCATCCTGAATCCCTGCCCATGACTTCCACAACCATAACCCGATCATGGGATTTGGCAGTGGAATGAAGTTTATCCAGGGCCTCAGTTGCCGTTGATACTGCCGTATCAAAGCCAAAAGTCCTGTCCGTTGCCTCAAGATCATTATCAATGGTTTTGGGAACTCCAACAACCGGCATCCCCTTTTCCGCGAAACGACGAGCTATTTCAAGACTTCCGTCACCACCGATAGCTATGTGACAATCAAAACCCATCCGTTTAAAATTATTTAGTATTTTATCAGAAACATCAACAACCTGAATTTCACCAGCCAGATTTACGATGGCAGTGGCAAATGGATCTCCCTTGTTTGTTGAACCGAGAATCGTACCGCCAGTGGAATAAATATCTTCTACATCTTCCAGACCAAGGCGTACCAACTCATCCGTATCAAGAAGACCTTTATACCCACTCCGACTTCCATAGACCTCCCATCCCCTCCTGTAACAGGCGTGAACTACGGCATAAATAACAGCATTCAAGCCCGGGGCATCCCCACCTCCGGTAGAAATCAATATTTTTTTCATAAAAACAACCTTTCCCCTTCACATTTTCCATATAACATGCGAATATCATATAATAAAAAAACTGGCCAGACTACTTTGTCAACTTTCGGTTTAGATAAACAAGAAGAAAATCTATGCAGTCCCCTCATTCAGATCACAATTAACCTGTAACAAAGATTGACTTCTTATCGTGGGTTACTTATCATTCACTGTATGAATCATTCTATGATATCATTTTTGAACTTGTTGAAAAGTCTAATCTAACATCCATTTAAAATCAGGATGTTTTTGACTCGTCAGCTTAATAAAAAACTTTTATTTACTAATATTTCCACAGGAGGATTACATGTCTGATTTTACAGTAACAGACCAGGCAGTGGTAAAACTCAAGGAATACTTGGAGCAGAACAATATTGATTCTGCTCTCCGTATTGCCTTGATGCAGGGCGGCTGAGCTGGCCCTTCATTGGGATTGGCTCTGGATGAGCCAAAAGACAACGATAAAATTTACGATAACGATGGCCTTAAATTTCTGGTAGAAGAAGGCCTGATGAGCACCTGCGGAACCATTCGTGTCGATTTTGTCGACGCTGGCCCCCGTTCAGGATTCGGCATTACTTCATCTAACCCTATTGGGGGAGGTGGTGGATGCAGTTCCGGATCATGCGGATCCGGCGGATGCGGCTGATACATAAAGGTCCTCCAGCACCAAGGTTATCAGGGCAACGAGACTCTGTTCCGTTGCCCGAACAACCTGTCACACCGATTGAATCCAAGTACTACTAATAGTGAACGGTAACCCCCATAACCGGGGCTTACCGTTTTCTTTTTTTTCCAAACCAAACACCTCACAACCAAACTACTGTCAAAAACTTGACACCCCCTTCCTTCGCCCTTAACTTTTCACCACACACACAACAACAAGGGAAAAAGCAAACCGACCGCCCCAGCTTTTTTCATTATTCTTGGAGGAAGAGAAAATATGCAGTTTGATAAATTTACCATCAAATCACAGGAAGCAGTACAGGCAGCTCAACAGCTGGCACAGAACAACGGCAACCCGGAAATCGGAGTTGCCCATATCATCAAAGTAATCCTTGAACAACCCGAAGGTGTCGTTGTTCCGGTTCTTCAGAAAATGGGGGTTGATCCGTCAATGGTCCTCATGGAAACAGGAAAACTGATTGAACAAATCCCAACAGTCACGGGGAGCAATGCAAGTCAGATTTACGCTTCCAATGAATTGCGACAAGTTCTCGACAAGGCCTTTGCCACTGCTCATCAAATGCAGGATGACTTTGTCAGCCAGGAACATCTGTTTCTCACCATTATTCAGGACAGCAAATCAACTAGCGCCAGAATGTTGAAACAGCTCGGTATTGATGAGAAAAGTTTCCTCACTGCGCTCATCACCATCCGCGGTAACCAGCGGGTCACGGATCAATACCCTGAAGACAAATACCAGGCCCTTGAAAAATATGCCAGGAACCTCACCGATATAGCCAAACAGGGCAAGCTCGACCCGGTCATTGGCAGAGACGAGGAGATCCGACGAATTATTCAGGTCCTTTCTCGACGCACAAAAAACAATCCCATCCTCATTGGCGAGCCGGGTGTCGGAAAAACCGCCATTGCCGAAGGCCTTGCCCAGCGTATCGTCAATGGTGATATTCCCGCCACTCTGGAGGGAAGACAGGTCCTTTCCCTTGATCTCGGCTCGCTCATAGCCGGAGCAAAATATCGGGGAGAATTTGAAGACCGACTCAAGGCAGTGCTCAAAGAAGTTGAAGAACGAGCAGGTGAAATCATCCTTTTTATCGACGAAATCCATACCCTGGTCGGAACCGGAGCAGCTGAAGGGTCTATGGACGCATCAAACATGCTGAAACCTGCCCTTGCCCGTGGCGAACTCCATTGCGTTGGAGCCACAACCCTTGACGAATATCGAAAATACATTGAGAAGGACGCAGCCCTTGAACGCAGGTTTCAACCAGTCATTGTCCAGGAACCCAGTCAAGAAGACACCATTGCCATTCTTCGCGGTATCAAGGAAAAATATGAAGTGCACCATGGCGTACGGATTCAAGATTCTGCCACTGTGGCCGCCGTCATCCTCTCCAGTCGTTATATCACTGATCGTTTTCTTCCGGATAAGGCCATTGACCTCATAGACGAAGCCGCCTCTAAACTTCGCATTGAAATCGACTCCATGCCCACTGAAATCGATGTGCTGGAACGGAAAAAAATCAAACTTGAGATTGAAAAAGAGGCCCTGAAAAAAGAGAAGGACAAGGCCTCCAAAGAGCGGTTGGCAGAGGTGAACAAAAAACTTGGTGAACTCAACGACACCCTTACCTCCCTTAAAGGACAATGGACCATCGAGCGTGATGTCATTCAAGCCATCCGCCAGACCAAGGCCGACATTGACGAAGCTCACATGAAGGAACAACGCGAGGAGCGCGCAGGCAACCTGAGCAAAGTTGCAGAG
The DNA here is from genome assembly GCA_030145625.1 of Desulfocapsa sp. Classification (GTDB taxonomy): domain Bacteria; phylum Desulfobacterota; class Desulfobulbia; order Desulfobulbales; family Desulfocapsaceae; genus Desulfocapsa. Next base: position 23,073 of record JAQYVF010000067.1, read on the forward strand.
ATTCGATATGGAAAAATCGTTGAGCTGCAGAACAAGTTAGACAGTGACAACAGCAAACTCCAGGAGATCCAGGAAAACAACCAGATGCTCAAAGAGGAGGTAAGTGGCGAGGACATCGCAGCTGTTGTAGCCAAGTGGACAGGTATCCCCGTTGACAGATTGCTGCAAGGAGAGAAAGACAAGCTGCTCCATGCAGAAACCGAACTCGCCAGACGGGTTATCGGCCAGAAAGAGGCAATCAGATCTGTCTCTAATGCAGTGCGTCGTGCACGTGCAGGACTGCAGGATCCAGACAGACCGCTGGGCTCATTTATCTTTCTCGGTCCCACTGGAGTTGGCAAAACCGAACTGGCACGAAGCCTTGCCAATTTTCTCTTTGACTCAGAACAGGCCATGATCCGCATCGACATGTCCGAGTTCATGGAAAAGCACTCTGTTGCCAGGATGATTGGCGCCCCTCCTGGCTATGTCGGCTACGACGAAGGCGGTTACCTCACCGAAGCAGTGCGCAGGCGTCCCTACGCCGTTATTCTTCTTGACGAGATTGAAAAGGCGCACCCGGATGTCTTTAATGTTCTCCTTCAGGTACTTGACGATGGCCGCATGACCGACGGCAAGGGAAGGACCGTTGATTTCAGAAACACTATCATGATCATGACCTCCAACCTCGGTAGCGACCTGATAATGAAAATGGCAGAAAACCAGGAAAGCGAAAAAAACATCCACCTCCAAATTGAAGAAATCCTCCACCAGCAATTCAAACCGGAATTCCTGAACCGGATTGATGAAACCATTATCTTCCATAGCCTCTCCAAGGAAGACATGTTCGGCATTATCGACATCCAGCTGGAAAGGCTGAAAAGAAGATTGGATGAGAAAAAAATTATTCTCCAGATCAGCAACAACGCCAAAAAACTCCTCGTGGACATTGGCTACAATCCACTTTTCGGAGCCCGGCCACTCAAACGGGCAATCCAGAGTCACCTGGAAAACCCTCTGGCCATGGAAATCCTCGAAGGAAAATTCCTGGAAGGCAGCTCTATTGAGGTAGACAGCAGCAAAGAAGGGCTCACCTTCAGTGCAAGTCCCAGCCCGCCAGACAGTCCACAACAAACATAAGTCATTGATTGCTGACCCAAAAGGGGAAACGTGCTACTGACAACGCTTTCCCCTTTCTTTTTTGTCACAGATATGGTTGCATAACTCGGTTACAAAAATTACATATCTTGTCAATATTTGAATTTGGTGATCCCATGACAACACCACACTGCTGTGTTACCATGGCCCATATGATGATGCCGCAACACGCCAACCCACAAGGCAACGTCCATGGAGGTATCGTCATGAAATTTATTGACGATGCGGCTGCCGTTGTTGCCATGCGCCACAGCCGAAGCACCGTTGTTACAGCTGCCGTGGAACAACTTTCTTTCCACCACCCTGTTTTCATCGGTAATCTTCTCAGCCTAAAGGCCTCTCTGAATATGACAGGTCGCACATCAATGGAAATCGGAGTCAGGGTAGAAACCGAGGACCCTCTCAGTGGAAAGGTTGTGCACATCGCCTCTGCCTATCTCACTTTTGTGGCCATGGACGAGAACCGCCGCCCAAAGGAAATCAGACCATGGGTTCCTGATACTCCTGAGGCCAAACGAAGAGAACAAGATGCAAAAGACCGAAAGCAACAAAAAAACTTTTAACAACTAACTTTAAAGGAGAGGGAATGAGCGCAGATATCAGCGACCTCACAATACAATACGAAGAAGATGGACAACTCCTGGTCAAAGAACTGGACAAAGAAGTCCTCACCAAAGGGGCCTGGGCAACAGTTGTCTTCCGATACCAGAACTGGAGCCGTGCCAAAAATGAATTTGGAAAAGAGATGTTTACCATCCGGCGTTACCAGAAACGAAATGGAGAGTATGCCCCGAAATCAAAATTCAATATCTCCAGTGCCGATCAAGCAAAAAAGATTATTAACATTCTGGAGAAATGGACTAAAGAATAAACAAGTGGTGCAAGCATGTATTTCCCTGTGGCAGACCTGGAGTTATCCCCGGTCATTCCACTCCTGGTTGCCAGCTCCATCTCATTTTTCACCTCTATGGCTGGAGTCTCAGGGGCCTTTCTTCTTCTCCCGTTCCAGGTCAGCGTTCTCGGTTTTGACAGTCCGGCTGTCAGCTCCACCAACCACCTTTTCAACGTCATAGCCATCCCCGGCGGCATTTACCGTTTCGTCAAGGAAGGTCGCATGGTATGGCCGTTGACCTGGCTCGTTGTCATAGGCACCCTGCCCGGAGTTTTGGGCGGTGCCTTGATACGGATCACCTACCTTCCCTCCCCCAATGCATTCAAATTCTTTGTCGGCCTGGTTCTACTGTACATCGGTGTAAAACTGGTTCTCAATATTACTAAACAAAAGGACAAGCAACAGCCGAAAAAGAAAACACTGCATAACGAATCCACAAATTTTACCGTAAGCGACACACGACTGACCTGGAAATCCATGCAATACACATTCGAAGGGGTCAATTACCAGGTCAACACCTTCGCCATCATCAGCCTCAGCCTAATTGTGGGCCTTGTTGGGGGGATATACGGCATTGGGGCGGAGAAATCATCGCCCCATTCTTTGTCTCCATCTTTCGTTTACCAATCCATACCGTTGCCGGCGCCAGTCTCATGGGTACCTTCATCACCTCAACAGCCGGCGTTGCTTTTTTTCAGATGCTTTCCTATTGCCCCCTTGCTGCAACACAACAAATTGCCCCAGACTACCGGCTCGGCATTCTCTTTGGGATAGGCGGCGCAATTGGCATTTACCTTGGAGCCAGGACACAGCGATATTTTTCGGCTAGAATTATAAAAATAATATTGGCAGCCGGTCTCCTCTTCACAGCCAGCAAATATCTCTTTTTCAATTAATCACTTTTTTAAAAAAACGATATATCAATACCTTCCAAATAAAGGGAAACTCTTTAGCAAAACTATGTCTTTTTCCCATTGACTTGGTGTAAGTGATTGTGTAGGTTGCCTCGGTCCTTGGATGAGAGACAAGTTGCGAAACGCGGCTCTCAAAAATTGATGGTTCAGGTCAAATTAAATGTTGACAAGAACGAATAGTCGGAGTAGATTAGAGACTTCGTCGCGGGTTATCCC